>NZ_BAAAUD010000035.1:0-160821 GCF_039533765.1 Streptomyces enissocaesilis
CCCATTGAGCATTCGTCAGTTCATGCCGACGCACCATGACGGACTCCTGCCCGGAACGGCAACAGATCCACCGCCCCGGACAAGAGCCATCAGACACTGCCTAGCCCCGGGCACAGCACGCAAGAAGGGCCGTGGACCTCGAGAAAGGTCCACGGCCCTTCTTGCGTGCCCGGAGGGCGAACAGCAACGCACATAGCTGCGAAACCCGATCGTGTCTTCATATGTACAGATTCGTTGGACAGCTCACCACCGAGGCCCTCCGGGGACCTCAGTCAGAACGCGTCGGGCAGAGGAGCAAGAACGTGTTCAACGAGACCGCCCTGCTGGAGTCGAAGTCACTGCGCGCCAGCGTGGCCTCCCGGACGGAAGTGCTCGACAAAGTCAAAGCACTCTCCCTGCTGCCGGACGGCATGCACGTCACCACAGCGATGGTGGCCAGTTACTTCCAAGTTGGTATCAAGGCCATCGAATCCCTGGTATTGGACAACAGGGAGGAACTGGAGGCCAACGGTTACCGAGTTTTGTCAGGTACAAAACTGACCTCCTTCAAGGAGGTCAGTGGGATCCAGTCACGGTCACGAGCCCTCGCCCTTTACCCCCGGCGCACCGTCCTCAACATCGCCATGCTGCTCCGCGACAGCGAAGTCGCACGTCAGGTGCGTACGTACCTCCTCGACGCCGAGCACATCGCCCGTACCCACCCTGTGGACAACTCCGTCCCCACAGCCCCTGAGCCCCTCGACGACCGCATCGACCGACGTATCACCCACATCCTCGGCACCTCGGTCGTCCCGATGTTCAACGCCCTCATCGAGACCTCGGGCGAGCAGCGGAAGGAGCTCATCTCCCTCCGGGAGGACGTGCAGCGGGTCGAACGGAAACTCGTCCAGCACGACGTACGGCTCCTGCGCCTGGAACGGGCGCAGGAACGGCAGCCGCCGGCCGGGGTCATGGCCGCCATGGACGCCATGAACTGGCGCGAGTTCGAGCAGCACGTGGCGGGGCTGCTCCGCCGGGACGGATGCACCGATGTCGTCGTCCACGGCGGGCACGGCGACCGGGGCGCCGACATCACCGCGTACACCTCCGACGGGCGCAGTGTCGTCGTGCAGTGCAAGAACTTCGCGCCCTACCGCTCCGTGTGGAGCGGTGAGATGCAGAAGTTCCTCGGAGCCGCCAAGGTCCAGCACCGGGCCGAGGTCGCCCTCTACGTAGCCACCTGCCCGTTCTCGCGTGAAGCCCACGCCCTCGCGGTGGAGTACGGCGTCACAGCCGTGCACCGCGGACTGCTGGAGGCATGGAGCGCCGGCGCGGTGCTGCAAGTGCTGCGCCGACGCTCCGGGAGTGACGAAGTGCCGATCCGCCGGGAAGCCGGTCAGCGCAGTTCGGCCGGCGGCGTCCGCCTCGCGTCGACCTTCTCCGTACGCTCCAGCTCGCCCCACACGATGTACCGGTGCTCCGACGTGTAGACCGGCGTGCACGTCGTCAGCGTGATGTAGCGGCCCGGCTTCTTCCTGCCCGACTCCTTCGGGACCGGCTTCAGTACGTCCACGTTGTACTTCGAGGTCTCGGGCAGCTTCGCGTACACCTTGTAGACGTACCAGGTGTCCTTCGTCTCGAAGACGATCGTGTCGCCGTCCTTGAGCCTGTCGATGTTGTGGAACTTCGCGCCGTGTCCGTCACGGTGCGCCGCCAGCGAGAAGTTGCCCTGCCGGTCCGACGGCAGCGCCGACTCGATCGGGTCCGTGTAGTAGCCGGCCACGCCGCGGTTGAGGCTCTTGGAGTCGGTGCCCTTCTTGACCAGCACCTCGCCGTTCTTCATCGCGGGTACGTGCAGGAAGCCGATGCCGTCCTTGGTGTCGAGGGCGCCGGGGCCGCTCGCCCAGTGGTCGCGCACCTGGCTGCCCTGCTTGTCCGCGTCGCGGTCGGCGAGCACGTTCGTCCACCACAGCGAGTAGACGACGAAGAGGCCGAGGACCAGGCCCGCCGTGATCAGCAGCTCACCGAAGACACTGACCGCTCCCGCGACGCGTCCGCGCCCGCGCCGCGCCGGCGCGGGTGCCTGCGCGGGCACGGGCGTGCCGGTCTGCTCGTCCTGCTCGGTCCTGGCTGCCACCGCACTCGTCCCCGTCCCTCAGTACTCTTACGTCCGGCCGGCCCCGTCTCAGCCGACGAGTGCGTCGGGCTGCCCCTCACCGCGCGGCCGTTCGTCGACCATCTTGCCCCACACGATCATTCGGTACGTACTCGTGAATTCCGGTGTGCAGGTCGTCAGGGTGATGTACCGGCCGGGCTCGGTGAAGCCCGACCCCGGCGGCACCGGCCCGATCACGCCCACGTTCGAGGGCGGGGTCTGCGGCAGGATGCTCGCCATCTCGTACGTGTAGTACGTGTCCTGCGTCTCGACGACGATCGGATCGCCCGGCTTCAGCCGGTTGATGTACCGGAACGGCTCGCCGTGGGTGTTGCGGTGCCCCGCGACCGCGAAGTTTCCCTGCTCGTCCGACGGCATCGCCGTCTTGAGCTTGCCCTCCGCGTAGTGGCCGACCATGCCGTTGTCGAGGACCTTCTCCTTGTCGATGCCCTCGGCGATCGGTACGACGACGTCCAGCTTGGGGATGTGCATGATGGCGAAGCCCTGGCCCGGCTCGAACGCCCCGGCGGGCTTGCGGCCCTTCGCCCAGCCGTCCTGGATCTTGTCCGTCTCGTTGCCGGCGAACAGATCGGCCCGGACGTTCGTCCACCACAGTTGGTACGTGACGAACAGCAGCATCAGCACGCCGAGCGAGATGAAGACCTCGCCGAAGAAACGGCTGGCGACGACGCCGGGGCTGTCCTTGGCGGCGCGGGCGGCGCGCCTGGCCTCGACGCGGGAGCGCGGCGCCCCGCCGCTTCCCGCCGGAGTGTCCTTCGCCGGGGCGCCCCCCGCCGGGGCCCGGCCGCGGCTTCCCTGCCCCTTGGCGGCCCTGCGGCGCTCCGCGCGGCCACCGGTGGCCGCGGCCGGCGGGGCGGGCCGTGCGACGGGGTCCGGTTCGGCCCCGGTCCCGTCCCCGGCTATTCGCCGGGTGTCGTCCGTCCGCAGGGCCACGGTCTCGTCGTCGTACACGGGCGCGGCGACGGCGGTGGGGACCGGCGCGGGCTCGGGGGCCGGTACGGGCCGCTGACCGCCGTACCAGCCCTGTGGGTGCTCCGCTCGGGCGTACCACTCCTGAGGCTGCTGGAGGGCCTGCTGAGGCTGTTGCACGGGCTGCTGGTACGGCTCGTACTGCTGCTGGGGGTACTGCGCCTGCTCGTACTGCGGATGCGGAGCCTGGGCCTGGGGCTGGGGCTGGGGCTGCTCCACCATCGCCGACCGGAACCACGGCGAGGTCGGTCCCGGGGCCGGACCCGGGATCTGGGCCGGACCCGGACCCGGTCCCGGGGCCTGCGGCTTCGGCTGCCCCGGCAGCGGATCGTTCAGCGGATCCGCGAGCTGCTCCACCGCCGCCTCGAACGCGCCTGCCGCCTCGTACGCACCTTGCTCGTACGAGGCTCCCTGCTCGGCGTCGTGTCCGGGGCGGAGCGTTGTCACGCGGCGGCCTTGCCCACCACCGGCGCGAGCCCGGCCGACCGCTCCACCGCTCCCGGATCGCCGCACCGGGCGAGCCAGTTGGCCAGCATCAGGTGCCCGTGCTCGGTCAGCACCGACTCGGGATGGAACTGCACGCCCTCGACCGGCAGGTCCCGGTGGCGCAGCCCCATGATGATCCCGTCGGCCGTCCGCGCGGTGACCTCCAGCTCGGCGGGCAGCGCCGTCGGCTCGGCGGACAGCGAGTGGTAGCGCGTCGCCGTGAAGGGCGAGGGCAGGCCGGCGAAGACGCCGGAGCCCTCGTGCGTCACCAAGGACGTCTTGCCGTGCAGCAGCTCGGGGGCCCGGCCCACCACACCGCCGTACGCCACCGCCATCGACTGCATGCCCAGGCAGACACCGAAGACTGGCACGCCCGTCGCGGCGCAGTGACGCACCATGTCGACGCACACGCCCGCCTGTTCGGGGGCTCCCGGGCCCGGCGAGAGCAGCACGCCGTCGAAGCCGTCCTGGGCGTGGCTCAGCTCGACCTCGTCGTTGCGCAGCACCTCGCACTCGGCCCCGAGCTGGTACAGGTACTGGACCAGGTTGAAGACGAAGCTGTCGTAGTTGTCGACGACCAGAATCCGCGCGCTCACCGGCCCGTCCCTCCGTCGACCGTCACGTCGTTGAACGGGAGCAGTGGCTCCGCCCACGGGAAGACGTACTGGAACAGTGCGTAGACGACCGCCAGGCTCAGTACGAGCGAGATCGTGGCCCGTACCCATGCGTTGCCCGGCAGATGCCGCCAGATCCAGCCGTACATGCTGTCCCTTCCGTTCGGTCGAAACCCAGAGTAAAGGGCGACGGCGGGGACGTGTGGGTCAGCTGCGCAATGCGCGCGGCTACTCGCCGGCCACTCGGCGGCTATCCGACCGGCTTGGCGTAGTGGAGATCCACCGTGCCCGAGTAACCGGGGAGAGTCGCGGCCTCGTGCTCGTCGACCTTCCAGCCGAGGCCGTACGCCTTCACGTAGAGCTGGTAGTTCTGGAGCGCCGTGGAGGCCGTGAGCGCGCGCTGGAGCTTGTCCCGGTCGCCGATCGCCGTGACCTTGTACGGCGGCGAGTAGACGCGCCCCTGGAGGATCAGGGTGTTGCCGACGCAGCGCACCGCGCTGGTGGAGATCAGCCGCTGGTCCATGACCCTGATGCCCTTGGCGCCTCCCTGCCAGAGGGCGTTGACGACCGCCTGGAGGTCCTGCTGGTGGATGACCAGGTCGTTGGGCTGGGGCTCGGGGTAGCCGGGGTTGGCCGTGGCGTTCGGCGGGGCGTCGTCGAGGGTGACGGTGAGGCCGGCGCCGGTGAGCTTCTTGGTGCCCGCGGACCGCTCCAGCGCGTCGAGCTTCGCGTCCTCGGCCCGCGTACTGCTGTCGCCGCGCTGCGCGAGGGCGTCGACCTGGGCGCGTACGGACGCTGTCGACTCGTCCAGTTCCTTGTTCTTGTGGCTGCGCTGGTCAATGAGGTCGGAGAGCTTCAACAACGAGGCATCCGTACGGATATTGGTGCCTTTGGCAGTATTGAAGCTGGTGACGAAAATGAGCCCGGCGAGCGCGAAGACGCCGGCCGTCAGCAGCCTGACCGGCCGCAGGGCGGGACGCCGGGCGGGCTCGGTGGAGGAGTCGGCAGAATTGCTCAACGTACCCTTATCTCCTTCGACGCCTCGGAAGCACTACGCTAACGGACGCCCGGGGGAGGCAGCGTTGCCCGTCGCTCCCGCCCCAAGCGCCAGCCACAGTCCCCTGCGCGGTAACGCAGCGCATCGACAGGAGAGTCCCTCGTGCCGAAGTCACGTATCCGCAAGAAGTCCGACTTCACGCCGCCCCCGCCCGCCGCGAAGCAGGCGACGAGCATCAAGCTGACGAACCGCAGCTGGGTGGCTCCGGTGATGTTGGCGCTCTTCCTCATCGGACTCGCCTGGATCGTGGTCTTCTACGTGACCGAGGGCGGCCTGCCGGTCGAGAGCCTCGAGAACTGGAACATCGTGGTCGGGTTCGGCTTCATCGCCGCCGGCTTCGGGGTCTCGACCCAGTGGAAGTAGGACCGCGCAAGCCTTGACCAGAGGTTATCCACAGCGTTGTCCACACGGTGGGGAAAGGTCAGACGATCTGTGGATAACTCACGGAGTCGCTGATGACGGCGTGACCGCCCGAGCCTTCCGACGGCATGCCGCCTACCTCCTGTCGCCCCTTGTCCTGCCTGGAAAAACCCAGTTCAGCGACGAGGGGCACAGTTGTTCCCAAGATCTTCCGCACGAGTGCACAAGCTTCATCACCCACTGTGGACAACCGACACCACTGACGCTCAGGTGAGCATCGCCGTTCTCGCCACCACCAGGCCGACGGTCACGAGCAGGACCAGCCCGCAGGCGCCGTACTGCACCAGCGCCCGGCGCTCGCGCGGAGCGTGCACCAGGGCGATCGCGATGAGGGTGCCGGCGACGAGGCCGCCGAGGTGCGCCTGCCAGGCGATGTCCGGCCAGGTGAAGGTGAAGAACAGGTTCAGCGCGAGGAGCACGAGAACCGGCTTCATGTCGTAGTTCATGCGGCGCATGAGGACGGCGGTCGCGCCGAGCAGTCCGAAGATGGCGCCTGAGGCGCCGAGGGAGCCTTCCCAGGGGTCGGCGATCAGGTACGTGAGCGCACTGCCCGCCAGACCGGAGATCAGGTAGAGCGCCAGGTAGCGGACGCGGCCGAGCGCCGCCTCCAGCGGGCCGCCGAGCCACCACAGGCCCAACATGTTGAACCCGATGTGCCAGACCTCTTGGTGCGCGAACATCGACGTGAGGAGCCGGTAGTACTCACCGCTCGCAACGCCTTCGAAGGGGATGTACGTCTCGGGCGGCCACGCACCGAGCAGCGCGAGGTCGGCGGCGAGCCCCTCGCGCAAACTCACGGCGACGAACAGCACCACGTTGATGGCCAGCAGGACCTTGGTGACCAGCCGCGGATCGGCGGCGACGGTGCCCCCCGCCAGCGTGCGCGGCCGGCTCGCGTCCGGGGCGTGGCCCGTACCCGATCCTTCGCGGACACAGTCGGGGCACTGGAAACCGACCGACGCGCTGATCATGCACTCCGGGCAGACCGGTCGCTCGCAGCGCGTGCAGCGGATGCCCGTCTCACGGTCCGGGTGCCGGTAGCAGTGGTCCATCGGTCCGTCCCCAGTTCCCTAGGCGTGGCTCTTGGCAGTGCGGCTCCGCCCAGCGCGCCACCCCGCCTATCCAGTACGGACGGGCGGGGCGGTTTGGTTCCCGGCCACCGGGTCTCAGCCGTCTCTGAGGTCTCTGTGGCCACAGCAGCCTCTGAGGTCTCTGTGGCCACAGCAGCCTCTGCGGCCACAGCGGCCTCTGGCGGCCTCAGCGGGTCTCGACGACGACCGACTCGATGACGACATCCCTGACCGGGCGGTGGGTGCGCGCGTTGGTCTCCGTGGTCGCGATGTCGTCCACGACCTTCCGGCTCGCGGGGTCGGTGACCTCGCCGAAGATGGTGTGCTTGCGCGTCAGCCACATCGTCGGCGACACGGTGATGAAGAACTGCGAGCCGTTGGTGCCCGGCCCCGCGTTGGCCATCGCCAGCAGGTAGGGCCGGTCGAAGGCGAGATCGGGGTGGAACTCGTCCGCGAACTCGTAACCGGGACCGCCCGTGCCGTTGCCCAGCGGGTCGCCGCCCTGGATCATGAAGTCACTGATCACTCGGTGGAAGACGGTGCCGTCGTACAGCCGGTCCGTGGTCTTGCGGCCGGTCTCCGGGTTGGTCCACTCCCGCTCGCCCCGGGCGAGTCCGACGAAGTTCTTGACCGTCTTCGGCGCGTGGTTCGGCAGAAGCCGGATCTGAATGTCGCCCCGGTTGGTCTTCAGGGTGGCGTAGAGCTGCTCGGCCACGTTCTGCCTTCCATAAGTCTTCACTGACGGCTCCCGATCCTCCCACGGACCGGTTTGCGACGAGTAACCGCCGAACCGGCACGCAGGACGCCGAAGCGTGGCATTGTCGTGCGAAGGTTCCCCTTGCACAGCATTGCCCTGGGATCGCCCCGAGTCGTCACCCATGACCCGGATGCCCGCCCGTACGTGCCGTGATGACCCTCCAGAGGCATGATTTCGGCATGTGTGGATAGGCGATATAGCGAAACGCCACCAAGGAGGAGGATCCAGTGACCCGCATCGACAGCGTGCGCGCCGCATCCGAATCGGCGAAGGAAAGCGTGCTGCACGCCGCGGAAGTGGTGGCGCCCTACGCCGGTACGGCCAAGGAACAGGCCACGCAATACGCACACGACGCCCGCGTACGGCTGGCGCCCAAGGTGTCCCAGGCGGCCCGCCAGGCCCGGACCCAGTACGGCGTGCATGTGGCGCCGCGCGTGGAACAGGCCCGTGCCCACGTCCCGCCGAAGGTCGACGTGGCCGCGCACCGGGCCGCCGTACGCACCCGCCAGGCGGCCCGGCAGGCCGCCGACTACACCGTGCCGCGCGTGGAGCACGCGATGGCGGCGGCGCAGCCCGTCCGCGAGCAGGCGGCCGCGCGCAGTGCGGCCGCCGTGGCCGCACTGCGCGGACAGATCACGCAGAAGGAACTCCGCAAGCTCGTCAAGAAGCATGAGCGGCGGGCCCGGGCCGGCCGGATGGTCAAGGGCCTCGCGGTCCTCGGCATGGTGGCGGGCGGCGCTTTCGCGGCCTGGAAGTGGTGGGACAAGCAGGCCAACCCGGACTGGCTGGTCGAGCCCCCTGCCGCCACCGAGGTCTCGGACCGCGCGCCGCTGACGTCGGTCGACGGCAGTGGCGAGGCGGCGCTGGACCCGGAGGTCGAGGCCAAGCAGGCCGAGGCCGAAGCCGGGACGGCGGAGCGCGACAAGAAGGACAACTGACGTCCGGCCCCACGGGCCGGACGTACACACGCAGCGCACGGGTGCCGGGCGGTCTTCGGAGCGCCCGGCACCCGTGCGCTGCGACCGGCTCCGGCCGAAGATGGTTCACGTAACAAAAATGCCCCTCTGACCTGCGGAAACAGGCCAGAGGGGCATCTGCGGTGTGGAGCCTAGGAGATTCGAACTCCTGACATCTGCCTTGCAAAGGCAGCGCTCTACCAACTGAGCTAAGGCCCCGGGACGGGTGGACGTGACCGGTCGAACCGCACCGTGGCCACCGCCGCAGAACAGAGTACCGGGTCTCCCCCCGGATCCTGCAAAAAAATATGGGACTCCCCGTCCGCGACCACGCTCCGTAAGATGCTCGGCGAGGTTCGCAGCAGCGAAGGGGAGACGCAATGGATACAGCGCAGCAAGAGGCGACGGCCAGAGCCAGAGAGCTTCAACGCAGTTGGTACGGGGAGCCGTTGGGGGCGCTCTTCCGTCGGCTGATCGACGACCTGGGCCTGAATCAGGCCAGGCTCGCCGCGGTGCTCGGGCTGTCCGCGCCCATGCTGTCCCAGCTGATGAGCGGCCAGCGCGCCAAGATCGGAAATCCGGCCGTGGTGCAGCGTGTCCAGGCTCTGCAGGACCTGGCCGGCCAGGTCGCCGACGGCAGCGTCAGCGCCGCCGAGGCCACCGGCCGGATGGAAGAGATCAAGAAGTCCCAGGGCGGCTCCGTGCTCAACAACACCAGCCAGACCACAGCGAGTTCCGGAGCGCCGACCGTGCGCCGCGTGGTACGCGAGATCCAGTCGCTGCTGCGCTCGGTGGCAGCGGCCGGCGACATCATAGATGCGGCGGACACCCTCGCGCCGACCCACCCGGAGCTGGCAGAGTTCCTCCGGGTGTACGGCGCCGGACGCACCGCTGACGCGGTCGCCCACTACGAGGCGCACCAGAGCTGATCCGAGCGGAACGGGGAGCGGGCGCGACACAATGGGTGAGGTCTTCGCCGGTCGGTACGAGCTGATCGACCCGATCGGACGCGGTGGGGCAGGAGCCGTCTGGCGGTCGTGGGACCACAGGCGCCGCCGGTACGTGGCGGCCAAGGTACTTCAGCAGAGCGACGCGCACGCCCTGTTGCGCTTCGTGCGCGAGCAGGCACTGCGGATCGACCACCCCCATGTCCTCGCCCCGGCCAGCTGGGCCGCGGACGACGACAAGGTGCTGTTCACCATGGATCTGGTGAGCGGCGGCTCGCTGGCCCATGTGATCGGGGACTACGGCCCGCTGCCGCCCCACTTCGTCTGCACCCTTCTCGATCAGCTCCTCTCCGGTCTCGCCGCGGTGCACGCGGAAGGCGTCGTGCACCGTGACATCAAGCCGGCCAACATCCTGCTGGAGGCCACCGGCACCGGGCGGCCGCACCTGCGGCTGTCCGACTTCGGCATCTCGATGCGCAAGGGCGAGCCCCGCCTCACCGAGACCGACTATGTGGTGGGAACGCCCGGCTACTTCGCGCCCGAGCAGATGACGGGCGCGGAGCCGGACTTCCCGGCCGACCTGTTCGCGGTCGGCCTGGTCGCCCTCTACCTGGTGCAGGGCCGGAAACCCGACTCCCGGGCCCTGGTGGAGCACTTCGCCACGCACGGCACACCGGGCGCCCCGCAGGGCGTCCCGGAGTCGCTGTGGCAGGTCGTCGCCGGGATGCTGCAGCCCGACCCGCAGGCCAGGTTCCGTACGGCGACGGGTGCGCGCAAGGCGCTGGCCGCCGCCGTCGAGATGCTCCCCGAACCGGCCCCCGATCAGGAGCCGGTGGAGGTCTTCGACCAGATCGGACCGCTCCCGCCCGGCTTCGGCCCGCAAGGGCCTTCGGCGCCCGCTCCCGGCCCCCAGGATTCCGTACAGGACGGCCGCCGCCAGGACCGCCGGCAAGACCACCAGCAGGCGCAGCCCGTACAGCGGCAGCCGTCCTCCCTGTCGGAGACGGGCAGCTTCCACCTCGCGCCTCCGCCGCAGCGGCAGCCCGCACTGCCGTCCCCGGCGGCGCAGCCGTCGGCTCCCCCCGCGCCGGCCCCCCTGCCGGCACCCGCGGCGGCGCCCCCGTCCGCCCTCGCGTCCGCGCATGCGGCCTCCTCCCTCCCCGGCGCGGCGCAGGACCCCTCCCAGGCCCCCATGGGCGCGGCGCGGTACGGACAAGCCCTTACTCGTCCATACACCGCTCACGGCCCGGAGGTTCCCCCTCCGGTTCCCCGTGCCTCGCCGGCCCCGCAAGACGTCCGCACCCCCGGCCAGGCCCCGCGCAGGCGGCCGGGACCGCCCCCGCAGGTGACGGTCCCGGTGCTGCTGCTGGCGCTGGTCTGTTTCGCGGTGGGCATCTGGGCCCTGACACAGAGCTGACCGGCTCAGGGCCGGGTCGCCTGTCGGGCGGCGGGCGGCCCGTACCGCGCAGGCGCCTCGCTGTCGTGGGCCGGGTCGGCACCCGGCCCGCCGCCCGGCCCCGCGCCGAGGCCCCCACCGGGCCCCGCAGGCCGCGGCCCTGCCGCCGCGCGCCGCCTGGCGACGAGTGTCCACACCCCGAGCCCGAGCACCAGCACGGTGCCCGCCCCGATCCCGGACGCCCCGACGAGCCGCATCGTGGCGCTCCTCGCCGCCGCGGAGGTGCTCTGCCCGCTCTCCGCCGCGCTCAGGTCCTCGTCTGTGACCTGGAATTCACCGGCAGGCCCCACATAGGCGGGGGCGCCCTTCCCCTTGCCGTCCTCGATGTTCAGCCGCAGGGAGAGCCCGAGGGCTCGCGGCCCGAACTCCTTCTCGACCTGCGGGCTCAGACTGACCCTCAGGTAGTACCAGCCCGGGAACCGCATCCCGTTGACGGAATCCGACGAGTCGAAGCGGTTCTCGTACGCCACGGGCGGCAGCGGATCCAGTACGGACGACTTCTGCCTGCCGTCGTACGACACGTCGGTCGCACTGTCGACGAGTCCCCGCGCCGGGTTGTACAGCGCCATGGTGAGCGCGTTGGACACATACCCCTCGCCGGCCGCGCTGCCGAGGTCCGCACTGGCGAAGAGCTGCTGTCCCCAGTCGACCGGCACCTTGTAGAACAGCGTCTCGCCGGGCTTGATCCTGTCCTGCCACTCGCCCTGCCCGAGCCCGGGCGCGCTGAAGAAACTCGTCCCGCCCCTGCGCTCCCGGGGCCCGCCACCGGGCGGCGCGGGTGAGCTGCTGGGCCAGTTCTCGGGCGCCGCCGTCGCCCCGCCCGCCTTCACCCGGGGCTCCGTCAGGTGACGGATCTCCAGCTCCCACGGCTCGCTCGACGAGGTGTCCGCGCCGGTCCGCTCGACGAGGACGAAGTACGTGTCGGCCGCCTGGCAGGAGGCGTCCTCCTCGACGGTCCGGTGGGCGTACGTCCCGATCGGCCGCGCGAACTCCGCGGAGCCGAACCGCGCGGTGTTGTAGTTGCACGAGTTGCCGTCGCGGTCCTGCAGCGTCACCTTGAGCTCGTCGGCGTACGCGACCTTCGTGCCCGGCACCGGCACGGCCGTCGCCGACACATAGGCGTTGGACTTCGCGTCGAGTTCCAGCCGGTAGAAGAGCTTGTCACCCGGCTCGATCGAGTCCCGGTACGTCCCGCCCGACTCCAGCCGCTCGGCGTCGGTACTGATCACCGCTCCCTCGACCGGCTTCGCCGTCGGTTCGTAGGCGTACGGGCCGGGCTCACCCGCCGCCCGGGCCTGCGCCGGCAGCGCCACCACCGCACACAGCGCCGCCACCGCGCCGAGCGCCACCCTGCCCATGCTGCGCCGCCTCATCACGCGCCACCCCTCGTCGTCCGCAGTGCCCGACCATCCTGCCCCGCCGGCCCCGGTGCTGTCTGCGTGAGCCACCGGTCGCACCGCGTACGCCCCACCCCGGACTTTTCACTTCCGCAACCAATGGATTCACTGAGGCGAATCCAGGGGGCCCAAGGGGAGTCGGGGTCCCGGGGGCAGATGCGTGACAGCTCCGCGACGACTCAGCGCGACCCGTTCAGCCGTCTCCCGGACAGCACAGGGCCCCGGCCGCTCAGCGACCGGGGCCCGTGTTGGGACTGCTGGGTCTCACACACCCGAACCTGCGGGCACGGAGTCAGTCGCCTCCGTCCACAGATCCTGCTCGGCGCGATCCGCCTGGATCTGGCGGTACACGAGGAGCCCGCCGATGGCGGCCAGTGCGACCAGGAGAAGCTTCTTCACCGCGCGACCTCGTCTTTCCTTGACGTAGGGGACTTCTGGCGCCCGACTATACACACCGACCGATATCGATCGGTGACCTAGTTCCCACCCCACTGAGGCGTGGCACACAGCAGTCCATCCACCCCCGCACCACCCCGACGCGTACACGTCATTACGACTCGGTCGGGTGGAACGCAGAAGGCCCGGCGGATCTCTCGATCCGCCGGGCCTTCGACCTTTTCAGGTCCGCGGTGGGGCTAACAGGATTTGAACCTGTGGCCTCATCCTTATCAGGGATGCGCTCTAACCAACTGAGCTATAGCCCCGCGCTGCCCCTGAAGATTAGCGCACCTCGGGGGCAGTACCAAAATCGGTTCCGCCGCCCGCCTACTCGTCCTCGGCGAGCGTCAGCTCGACGCCGCCGACGAAGCCCGCCGACAGGTTGTAGATGAACGCACCCAGCGTCGCGAGCGCCGTGGCGAGCACCACGTCGATCATCGCGATGACCGACGTGAAGATCAGCACGCGCGGCAGCGAAAGGAAGGACTGCAGGTCGAAGCCGTTGCTCTCGTTGGAGCCCGTCGCCTCGCTGATCGTCCCGCCCACCGTGGAGAAGACGCCCATCGCGTCCATGACCATCCACAGCACCGCGGCGGCCACCACCGTGCAGATGCCCAACGCGATGGACAGCAGGAAGCTCACCTTCATCACCGACCACGGGTCGGCCTTGGCCACTCGCAGCCTCGCCTTGCGCGTACGCGGCGTCGTACGCGCCCCGGTCCGCGGCAGACGCACCGCGGCGACACCCGGCTGCTGCCCGGCGCGCTGCGCGGCGCCGCCCTCGGGCGACGGATACGCCTGCGGCGGGTGATACGGCTGCGCCGCCCGGCCCTGCGGCTCACGCTCACCGGGCAACGGCCCGCTCGCGCGCCCGTCGTACCCCTGAGGCTGAGGCCCCCGCGTATCAGTCACAGTCCCCCCCTCGGAGTCCGTGGCAGAGCCACGGTCACCGGGTGCCCCAGATTCGGAAGCGGCCGCTCCGGCGCCCGTGGCTCCACTCACGCTTTACTCCTCGTGCTGCCCGGCCGAAGGCGCAGCGCCCTCGGCGGATGAGGGCACAGCGCCCTCGACGGATTCGGCAACCCCGGCCGCGACGCCTTCGGCCCCGTCGACATCGGCCGCATCGACATCGGCCCCTTCGGGACCCTCGACCTCTTCAGCCTCACGACCGGCCTCGGCGTTGCGCGCGATACCGACGACGGCATCGCGCTTGCCCAGGTTGATCAGTTGGACGCCCATGGTGTCACGGCCCGTCTCCCTGACTTCGTTGACTCGCGTACGAATCACACCACCGCCGAGCGTGATGGCGAGGATCTCGTCCGTCTCCTCGACCACCAGCGCGCCGACCAGCGAGCCCCGGTCCTCCACGATCTTGGCGGCCTTGATACCCAGGCCGCCACGACCCTGAACTCGGTACTCGTCGACGGGGGTCCGCTTCGCGTACCCGCCATCGGTGGCAGTGAAGACGAACGTACCGGCCCGCACCACATTCATCGAGAGCAGTTCGTCCCCTTCGCGGAAACTCATGCCCTTCACCCCGGAAGTCGCACGCCCCATCGGCCGCAACGCCTCGTCGGTCGCCGTGAACCGGATCGACTGCGCCTTCTTGCTGACCAGCAGGAGATCGTCCTCGGCCGACACCAGCTCCGCGCCGATCAGCTCGTCGTCACCGCCGTCCGCGGTCTCCCGCAGATTGATCGCGATGACACCGCCCGAACGCGGCGAGTCGTAGTCCTTCAGCGGCGTCTTCTTCACCAGGCCGCCCTTGGTGGCCAGGATCAGATACGGCGCCGCGTCGTAGTCACGGATCGCCAGGATCTGCGCGATCTGCTCGTCCGGCTGGAAAGCGAGCAGGTTCGCGACATGCTGACCGCGCGCGTCCCGGCCGGCGTCGGGCAGCTCGTACGCCTTCGCCCGGTACACCCGGCCCTTGTTCGTGAAGAACAGCAGCCAGTGGTGCGTCGTCGACACGAAGAAGTGGTCGACGATGTCGTCCTCCTTCAGCTTCGCACCGCGCACGCCCTTGCCGCCGCGCTTCTGCGACCGGTAGTCGTCCGTCTTCGTACGCTTCACATAGCCGCCACGCGTGATCGTGACGACGATGTCCTCCTCGGCGATCAGGTCCTCGATGGACATGTCACCGTCGAAGGGCACCAGCTTGGAACGCCGGTCGTCACCGAACTTGTCGACGATCGCCGCCAGTTCCTCACTGATGATCTGCCGCTGACGCTCCGGCGAGGAGAGGATCGCGTTGTACTCGTTGATCTTCGCCTGGAGCTCGTCGTGCTCCGCGACGATCTTCTGACGCTCCAGCGCCGCCAGCCGGCGCAGCTGCATCTCCAGGATCGCGTTCGCCTGGATCTCGTCGATCGACAGCAGGCCCATCAGGCCCTCGCGCGCCACATCCACGGTCTGGCTGCGCCGGATCAGCGCGATGACCTCGTCGATCGAGTCCAGCGCCTTGAGCAGACCGCGCAGGATGTGCGCCCGCTCCTCCGCCTTGCGCAGACGGAAGCGCGTACGCCGGACGATGACCTCGATCTGGTGCGTCACCCAGTGCCGGATGAACGCGTCCAGCGACAGCGTGCGCGGCACGCCGTCGACGAGCGCCAGCATGTTCGCGCCGAAGTTCGTCTGGAGGTCGGTGTGCTTGTACAGGTTGTTCAGGACGACCTTCGCGACCGCGTCCCGCTTCAGCACGATGACCAGGCGCTGACCCGTACGCGACGAGGTCTCGTCACGGACGTCCGCGATGCCGCCGACCTTGCCGTCCTTCACCAGGTCGGCGATCTTCTGCGCCAGGTTGTCCGGGTTGGTCTGGTACGGAAGCTCCGTCACCACCAGGCACTGGCGGTTCTGGATCTCCTCGACCGCCACCACCGCGCGCATCGTGATCGAGCCGCGGCCCGTCCGGTACGCCTCCTCGATGCCCTTGCGGCCCACCACCAGCGCACCGGTCGGGAAGTCGGGGCCCTTGATGCGCTCCATCAGCGCGTCCAGGAGCTCCTCGTGGCCCGCCTCCGGGTTCTCCAGGAACCACTGCGCACCGGCCGCCACCTCCCGCAGGTTGTGCGGCGGGATGTTGGTGGCCATACCGACCGCGATACCCGCCGAACCGTTGATCAGCAGGTTCGGGAAGCGCGCCGGCAGGACCGTCGGCTCCTGGTTGCGGCCGTCGTAGTTGTCCTGGAAGTCGACGGTCTCCTCGTCGATGTCGCGGACCATCTCCATGGCCAGCGGCATCATCTTGCACTCGGTGTACCGCATCGCCGCGGCCGGGTCGTTGCCCGGAGAACCGAAGTTGCCGTTGGAGTCCACCAGCGGCATGCGCATCGACCAGTGCTGCGCCAGGCGCACCAGGGCGTCGTAGATCGAGGAGTCGCCGTGCGGGTGGTACGTACCCATGACGTCACCGACGACACGGGCGCATTTGTAGAAGCCCTTCTCGGGCCGGTAACCGCCGTCGTACATCGCGTACAGCACACGGCGGTGCACGGGCTTGAGACCGTCCCGCACGTCGGGCAGCGCACGCGACACGATGACGGACATCGCGTAGTCGAGGTACGAACGCTGCATCTCCGTCTCGAGCCCCACGGGCTCGACACGCATGCCCACGCCCTCGACGGGCGGCACCTCTTCGGGCGTCACGGGGGCGGGGGTGTTCTCGTCGGCCATTGCTGGTCAAAGTCCTTTCGAGCTGCGGCTGGTGGCTTGCACGGCCGACTCAGATGTCGAGGAAGCGGACGTCCTTGGCGTTGCGCTGGATGAACGAGCGCCGCGCCTCGACGTCCTCACCCATCAGCACCGAGAACAGGTCGTCGGCCTGCGCCGCGTCGTCCAGGGTCACCTGGCCGAGAACCCGGTGGTCCACGTCCATCGTGGTGATGCGCAGCTCCTCGGCGTTCATCTCGCCGAGACCCTTGAAGCGCTGGATCGAGTCGTCCCGCACCCGCTTGCCGTTCTGCTTGCCGAGCTCGACGAGCGCGTCGCGCTCACGGTCCGAGTACGCGTACTCGAAGTCGTCCCGACCCCACTTGATCTTGAACAGCGGCGGGCGCGACAGGTACACGTGCCCCGCCTCGACCAGCGGCCGCATGAAGCGGAACAGGAACGTCAGCAGCAGCGTGTTGATGTGCTGACCGTCGACGTCGGCGTCCGCCATCAGAATGATCTTGTGATAGCGGAGCTTCTCGATGTCGAAGTCCTCGTGCACACCCGTGCCGAACGCCGAGATCAGCGCCTGCACCTCGGTGTTCTGAAGAATCTTGTCGATCCGCGCCTTCTCGACGTTCAGGATCTTGCCGCGGATCGGCAGGATGGCCTGGTACATCGGGTTACGGCCCGACTTCGCCGAACCACCGGCCGAGTCACCCTCGACGATGAAGATCTCGCACTTCGTCGGGTCGTTCGACTGGCAGTCACTGAGCTTGCCCGGCAGCGACGCCGACTCCAGCAGGCCCTTGCGACGCGTCAGATCGCGCGCCTTGCGGGCCGCGACCCGCGCCGTGGCCGCCTGGATCGCCTTGCGGATGATGTCCGCGGCCTCGTTCGGGTTGCGGTCGAACCAGTCGTTGAGGTGCTCGTGCACGACCTTCTGCACGAAGGTCTTCGCCTCCGTGTTGCCCAGCTTGGTCTTCGTCTGCCCCTCGAACTGCGGCTCGCCCAGCTTCACCGAGATGATCGCCGTCAGACCCTCGCGGATGTCCTCACCGGCGAGGTTGTCGTCCTTCTCGCGCAGGAACTTCTTCTCGCGCGCGTAACGGTTCACCAGACCCGTCATCGCCGCACGGAAGCCCTCCTCGTGCGTACCGCCCTCATGGGTGTGGATCGTGTTCGCGAAGGAGTACACACCCTCCGTGTACTGCGAGTTCCACTGCATCGCGATCTCGACCGAGAGCATGCGCTCCTTGTCCTCGGCCTCGACGTCGATGACGGTCGGGTGGATCAGCTCACCCTTGCGCGAATTCAGGTACTTCACGAAGTCGACGATGCCGTCCTCGTAGTGGTACATGACCGAAAGCGCCTGGTCGTCGTCCGTACCGTCGGCCGTGTCCGCCCCGGACACCGCCTTCGCGGACTCCCGCTCGTCGGTGAGCTTCAGCGTCAGGCCCTTGTTGAGGAACGCCATCTCCTGGAAGCGCCGCGACAGCGTCTCGAAGGAGTAGTCCGTCGTCTCAAAAATGTCCGGATCGGCCCAGAAAGTGACTGTAGTGCCGGTCTCCTCCGTGGCCTCGTTCCGGGCCAGCGGCGCCGTCGGCACACCGAGCTTGTAGTCCTGCGTCCAGCGGTAGCCGTCACGCCTGACCTCGACGGCCACCCTCGTCGACAGCGCGTTCACGACAGAAACGCCGACACCGTGCAGACCGCCGGAGACGGCATAGCCGCCACCGCCGAACTTGCCGCCCGCGTGCAGGACGGTCAGCACGACCTCGACGGCCGGCTTGTTCTCGGACGGCACGATGTCCACCGGGATACCACGGCCGTTGTCGATCACACGCACCCCGCCGTCCGGCAGGATCGTGACGTCGATCATGTCCGCATGCCCGGCCAGAGCCTCGTCGACCGAGTTGTCGACGACCTCCTGCACAAGGTGATGAAGACCACGCTCACCGGTCGAGCCGATGTACATACCGGGCCGCTTGCGGACCGCGTCCAGGCCCTCGAGCACGGTAATCGCGCTGGCGTCGTAGGCCGCCGAGACGGCATCCTCGCCGCCCGCGACAGCAGTGGACGGAATGTTCTCGTTGGGGTCGCCGGAATCGGCCACGAAGCGCCCTTTCTGGCACAGCACGAGCCGAAACCGCGACAAACGGGACCGGCTGCGTCGTTCTGTATAAGTCGACGTGTCCCGCACGCGGGCGGGATTCTTTACCAGTCTACCGGTAGCGCAGACACTCATGGGGGTTTGCCGGTACCTGAGTCCCCATGTGCCGACCTGAACCGGCGCCGTCCGACTCCCCATATCCGGGAAGGGGCTCCAAGAGGCTCACACGGGCATTCAGCGCTTCCAGCTGTCAAGCACCTCCCACCGTGAGCGACACCTCACGCGTACACCCACTTCTCAGCCGTACGTGTCCCCCGGACCCGTACTCCCCGGAGCCCGCAGAGCACCGAAACGACGCGGCGGACCACCCGGCCCCCAGATCTTGATCATCCGCACCGTGTCCCGGCCCAGATCCTTGTTCAGCCGCGTCAGCAACTCCCGCTGCATGAGCCGCAACTGCGTCGCCCACGCCGTCGAATCGCACTGCACCGTGAGAACCCGCTCGTCCTCGTCATAACGCTGCGGCACACAGTGATTCGCCAGATCCCCGCCCACGATCTCCGGCCACCGCCCCATCACCCCGCCGACCGCCATCGGCATCTCCCAGCCGCGCTCCGTCTTCAACCGGTCCAGCGCCGCACCCAACGCCAACGGATCACGGCCGTCCGCCCCCGACCCCGACCGCAACCCACCACCACGCCTGGCCTGCGTCCTCTGCTGCGCCGCCGCACCCCGGGCCCGCGCCTGCTCCTTCGCCGCCCGCAACGCCACCCGCGCCAGATCCACCCCGGACGGCTCGGGCACCTTCGGCTGCCGCGGAAACTCCCCACCCGCACCCGTCATACCCGCACCACCTCGCCACCGGCCACCACACACCGCGCGCCCGCCAGCACCCCCGGCACATCGTCGTCCACCGCGGCCGTCACCAGCACCTGCTCACCCGGCGCAACCAGCTCCGCCAGCCGCTCCCGGCGCCGCGCGTCCAGCTCCGCGAAAACATCGTCGAGCACCAGCACCGGCTCATTGCCCTCGGACCGCAACAAGTCGTACGAAGCGAGCCGCAACGACAACGCGTACGACCACGACTCGCCATGACTCGCATAACCCTTCGCCGGCAGCTGCCCCAGCTTCAGCACCAGATCGTCCCGATGCGGACCCACCAACGTCACACCCCGCTCGATCTCCTGCTTCCGCGCACCCGCCAGCGCCTCGATCAGCTGCCCGTACAGCTCCTCACGCGACCGCGCCGCCCCGACACCCTCACCGACCGAACTCCGGTACTCCAACAGCACCGGCCCCCCGCCCGGCGCCAGCTGCTCGTACGCCTTGTCCGCCAGCGGCTGCAGCGTCGCGATCAGATCCAGCCGCTGCGCCAGCAGCTCCGCACCGACCTGACCCAGATGCTGGTCCCACACATCCAGCGTCGACATGTCCATCGAACGCCCGCCGTGCCTGCGCGCCATCGCCGCCGACTTCAAGAGCGTGTTCCGCTGCTTCAGCACCCGCTCGTAGTCCGACCGCACCCCCGCCATCCGCGGCGAACGCGCAGTGATCAGCTCGTCGAGGAACCGCCGACGCTCACCCGGATCCCCCTTCACCAGGGCCAGATCCTCCGGCGCGAACAGCACCGTCCGTACGATCCCCAGCACATCACGCGGCCTGACCTGCGAAGACCTGTTGACACGCGCACGATTCGCCCGGCCCGGATTCAGCTCCAGCTCCACCAGCTGCTGCCGCTCGCCCTGCGTCACCGCGGCCCGGATGACAGCCCGCTCCGCACCCGTCCGCACCAGCGGCGCGTCCGAGGACACCCGGTGACTGCCGAGCGTCGCGAGATAACCGACCGCCTCGACCAGGTTCGTCTTGCCCTGCCCGTTCGCCCCCACAAAAACAGTGACGCCCGGATCGAGAGGAACTTCGACCCGGGCGTACGAGCGGAAGTCGGCCAGCGACAGATGCGTGACATGCATGGTGTACGCCGACCTTCTCCCCGCTCTGAACTACTTCTTCGACTCGACCGCGTGACCACCGAACTGGTTGCGCAGGGCAGCGATCATCTTCATCTGCGGAGAGTCGTCCTGACGCGACGCGAACCGCGCGAACAGCGACGCGGTGATCGCCGGCAGCGGCACGGCGTTGTCGATCGCGGCCTCGACCGTCCAGCGGCCCTCACCCGAGTCCGCGGCGAACCCGCGGAGCTTCTCCAGGTGCTCGTCGTCGTCCAGCGCGTTGACCGCCAGGTCCAGCAGCCAGGAACGGATGACCGTGCCCTCCTGCCAGGACCGGAAGACCTCGCGCACGTCCGTGACGGAGTCGACCTTCTCCAGCAGCTCCCAGCCCTCGGCGTACGCCTGCATCATGGCGTACTCGATGCCGTTGTGAACCATCTTCGCGAAGTGGCCGGCGCCGACCTTGCCCGCGTGCACCGAACCGAAGTCGCCCTCCGGCTTCAGCGCGTCGAAGATCGGCTGCACCTTCGCCACGTTCTCGGCGTCGCCGCCGTACATCAGCGCGTAGCCGTTCTCCAGACCCCAGACACCACCGGAGACGCCGCAGTCGACGAACCCGATGCCCTTGAGACCCAGCTCCGCCGCGTGCTTCTCGTCGTCCGTCCAGCGCGAGTTCCCGCCGTCCACGACCACGTCGCCGGGCTCCAGCAGCTCGGCCAGCTCGTCCACGGTGGACTGGGTCGCGGCACCGGCCGGAACCATCACCCACACGACCCGCGGACCCTTGAGCTTGGCCACAAGCTCCTCGAGGCTGTGCACATCGGCGACGTCCGGATTGCGGTCGTAACCGATGACGGTGTGGCCTGCGCGGCGGATGCGCTCCCGCATGTTGCCGCCCATTTTGCCGAGGCCGACGAGACCGAGCTCCATCAGAGATTCCTTAAGCGTCGTGGCGATACTTACCCGGGAACGAGCCTACGCCCGGCCCGTGAAGACCTCAGCCCGAGAGCCGCACCGGCATGATCAGGTACTTGTACGCCTCGTTCGCCTCGGCATCCACCGCGGGCCGGCCACTGAGCAGCGCCGGCTTGGTGGACGTCGTGAAGGAGAGCTGGGCGACCGGCGAATCGATCGCGCTCAGGCCGTCCAGCAGGAAGGTCGGGTTGAAGGCGATCGAGATGTCGTCGCCGTCGAGGTTCGCGTCGACCCTCTCCACAGCCTGTGCGTCGTCGCTCGATCCCGCTTCGAGGATCAGCACGCCCTGCTCGAAGCTGAGCCGGACCGGGGTGTTGCGCTCGGCGACCAGCGCCACACGCTTGACGGCCTCGACGAACGGGGCGGTCTCGATGACGGCGATCGAGTTGAACTCGGTCGGGAAGAGCGTCCGGTACTTCGGCAGGTCGCCTTCGAGCAGCCGCGTCGTCGTCCGACGGCCCGCACCCTCGAAGCCGATCAGGCCCTCACCGGCACCCGAGCTGGAGAGCGCGATGGTCACCGTGTCACCACTGGTCAGCGACTTGGCGGTGTCCAGCAGGGTCTTGGCGGGCACCAGGGCGACGGCGGACGCCTCCGGGTCCTCGGGCTTCCACAGGAACTCGCGGACCGCGAAGCGGTAGCGGTCGGTGGAGGCCAGGGTGACCGTGTCGCCCTCGATCTCGATGCGCACGCCGGTGAGGACGGGCAGCGTGTCGTCACGGCCGGCGGCGATGGCCACCTGGGCTGCGGCGGAGGCGAAGACCTCACCGGGAACGGTGCCGGTCGCGGTCGGCATCTGCGGCAGCGCCGGGTACTCCTCCACAGGCAGTGTGTGCAGTGTGAACCGCGAGGAGCCGCAGACCACCGTCGCCCGTACACCGTCTGTGGAAATCTCCACCGGCCGGTTCGGCAGGGCGCGGCAGATGTCGGCGAGGAGCCGGCCGGAGACGAGAACGGTGCCGTCCTCCTCCACGTCCGCCTCGACCGAGACCCGCGCCGAGACCTCGTAGTCGAAGCCGGAGAGGCTCAGCGCGCCTTCCTCCGCCTTCAGAAGAAGGCCCGCGAGAACGGGCACCGGCGGACGGGCCGGGAGGCTGCGAGCCGTCCAGGCCACCGCCTCCGCGAGTACATCGCGCTCAACCCGGATCTTCACCGGAACCGCCTCCTGCTTGTTGCTGGCTCGCCCTGCTGGCCGTCGTGGTCTGGGGTCGTCTGGCTGTGTTGCCGGGAACCAGTCTGACGCACGGCACCGACAGTCGGTGCGGCTCGGGGTCAAGTCGTGGCGAGAGGCGTCGCCGGCTCCGAGCCCGAGTTGTGCACAGGCCCTTCTTCCAAGCGATTTCCGAGCTAACTCTAAGTGGGAGTAGTAGTAGGGCCTGTGGAAACGGTGGATAACCCTGTTTCCACAGGTCAGGCCCACTTTTTTGTCCACCGGCCCTGTGGGCGGGCCCCGTGGAAAACCAAGGGGTTCTGTGGACACGCGAAAGTTCTGCACACCCCATGCACAGGCGGGGGTCACTTCTCCCCAGTGCTGTCCCCAGCTTTACCCGCGTTCCCCACAGCCCAACCCAGCCCCTTGGTGTGACCGCTTTCACTCGACACGGTGAGAGCGTGTGTTTCGTTGCCGAACAGTGGACAGCGGTGTGGATTAGCTGTGCACAACATGGTCCTGCCTGTGGGTTGCCGGTGGACAACCAAGAGTGGTCCCTGTGGACAGTTTCTCTGTCCACAGCCTGTGGATGAAGGTTGGCCACAAATCCACAACCACCTGACCTGGAGTGATGAACCTCCAGGGATCGCGCCTGTGGACCCGATCTGGACAACTCGGAAGTCCCCAGGGTGTGGACAGCGCATCCTGCTCTCTTCTGTGGAGAACCGAGCCGGGTGGCTACGCGTTCGAACACCGTGGAGTCGCGGAACCCCGAAGGGCGCCCCGGGAGTACGTCCCGGGGCGCCCTTCGGGCGGTGTTTCCGGTGCCGGGTCAGCCGTTCTTGATGCGGTTCGTGAGCTCGGTGACCTGGTTGTAGATGGAGCGTCGCTCCGCCATCAGCGCGCGGATCTTGCGGTCGGCGTGCATCACGGTCGTGTGGTCGCGGCCGCCGAACTGTGCGCCGATCTTGGGCAGTGAGAGGTCTGTCAGCTCCCGGCACAGGTACATCGCGATCTGCCGGGCCGTCACCAGCACGCGACTGCGGGACGACCCGCAGAGGTCCTCCACGGTCAGCCCGAAGTAGTCCGCGGTGGACGCCATGATGGCGCCCGCCGTGATCTCGGGAGACGCGTCCTCGCCGCCGGGGATCAGGTCCTTGAGCACGATCTCGGTGAGGCCGAGGTCCACGGGCTGCCGGTTGAGCGACGCGAAGGCCGTCACACGGATCAGCGCGCCCTCCAGCTCGCGGATGTTGCGCGAGATGCGGGACGCGATGAACTCAAGCACCTCGGGCGGTGCGTTGAGCTGCTCCTGCACCGCCTTCTTGCGGAGGATCGCGATGCGCGTCTCCAGCTCGGGCGGCTGTACGTCGGTGGTCAGGCCCCATTCGAAGCGGTTGCGCAGCCGGTCCTCCAGGGTCACCAGCTGCTTGGGCGGCCGGTCCGAGGACAGCACGATCTGCTTGTTGGCGTTGTGGAGCGTGTTGAAGGTGTGGAAGAACTCCTCCTGTGTCGACTCCTTGCTCGCGAGGAACTGGATGTCGTCGACGAGCAGGATGTCCACGTCGCGGTAGCGCTTGCGGAAGGCGTCGCCCTTGCCGTCGCGGATGGAGTTGATGAACTCGTTGGTGAACTCCTCGGAGCTCACGTAGCGCACGCGCGTGCCGGGGTAGAGGCTCCGTGCGTAGTGCCCGATCGCGTGCAGCAGGTGCGTCTTGCCGAGTCCTGACTCTCCGTAGATGAAGAGCGGGTTGTACGCCTTCGCCGGCGCCTCGGCGACGGCCACGGCGGCCGCGTGCGCGAAGCGGTTGGACGAGCCGATGACGAAGGTGTCGAAGAGGTACTTCGGGTTGAGGCGGGCGTGCGGTTCGCCGGGGCCCGGCGTCGAGGGCTGCGCGGCCAGGGGGCCGGGGGCGCCGCTGCCGGCGGACATCATCGAGGAGCCGGGGCCGCCGCGGTGCGGGGCGGGCTGGTCCTGGTGGTCGCGGCGTTCGGGGCGCTCTGCACGCTCGTGGCGCTCGTGGCGCTCGTGACGCGGGGACTGGTCGTAGTGCGGCTGCTCGTACTGCTGGTGCTCGGGCGGCTGCTGCCGGTAGTCGTGCTGCGGGGGGCGCGAGGCGTACGGGTCGCGTTCCTGGAATCCGCCGAGCCGGGGCTGCTGCCAGCCGTGGTCCTCCTGCGGGCGGGGCCAGGCGCCCTGCTCGTGGCGGGGCTGCCGGTAGTCGGGATAGGCGGGCCTGGCGGTCGGCAGGTCGTCGGCCTGGGGCCGGTGTCCGTAGTTGTCGTACGACTCGTGCGGGGGCTGCTGCGGGGCGGGCTCTCCCGCGGAGTCGTCGACGGTGATCGCGATCCGGATCGGACGGCCGCACTCGCGGCTCAGGGTCTCGCTGATGAGGGGGGCGAGCCGGCCTTCGAGGACGCGCTTGCCCCATTCATTGGGGACGGCGAGCAGTGCGGTGTCGGCGACCAGCGCGAGCGGCTGGCAGCGTTCGATCCACTGTTTGTCCTTGGGTTCGATGCCCTGCTGGCCCTCTTTGAGGAGGTGCTCCAGCACTCGCGGCCACACTGCGGCAAGATCGGCAGGTACGTCAGCCACAGGGCACGCTCTCTCACAGGTCCCACGAATGTGTGGTTCTAGGGACGGGATGGAAGGACAGGCAGGAAAGGAATCCAAGTTCAGTCACGGTAGTCGTGGCGCATCGCACGGTTCAAGTTGTTGTCCACAGGCTGTGCACAGTCGCCCGGCAACAAGGTGTCGGTTTGACCGGATGGCGTAGCCGCGCGTACCGTGACCAGGTCGAGTTGTCGATGGCTGCTGCCGCCTGCCTCCGATGGGCAAAGATCACGGTCTGTGATCGTGAAGCGGTGCACACGGGCGTTGCGAGCTTCCTCGTGGGCGCACGGTGACAGCCAGGCGATGCCCCGCCACCACACCACTTCTGGAGCCCCCGAGTGAGCAAGCGCACCTTCCAGCCGAACAACCGTCGTCGCGCCAAGACCCACGGTTTCCGTCTTCGCATGCGGACGCGTGCCGGTCGCGCCATCCTGGCGACTCGCCGTGCCAAGGGCCGCACGCGCCTTTCCGCCTGATCACCTACAGGTCATGACGTGCTGCCTACCGAGAATCGGCTGAGGCGGCGCGAGGACTTCGCGACCGCGGTACGCCGAGGACGCCGGGCCGGACGCCCGCTCCTCGTCGTCCACCTACGCAGTAGCGGTGCAACGGACCCGCACGCGCCTGGGGAGAGCGTTCCCCAGCCGCGTGCGGGTTTCGTCGTCAGCAAAGCCGTTGGCAATGCTGTGGTGCGCAACGTGGTGAAGCGGAGGCTTCGCCACCTTGTCCGGGACCGTCTGTCGGAGCTGCCCCCCGGTAGCCTGGTTGTCGTACGGGCATTGCCCGGAGCAGGCGATGCCGACCATGCACAGCTGGCCCGAGACCTGGATGCCGCGCTTCAGCGGCTGCTGGGAGGGGGCACGCGATGAAGTACCCGCTGCTGGCTCTGATCAAGCTGTACCAGTGGACGATCAGTCCGTTGCTCGGACCTGTCTGCCGGTACTACCCGTCGTGCTCCCACTACGGGTTTACGGCCATCGACCGGCACGGCGCGGTCAAGGGCACGGCCCTGACCGCCTGGCGCATCCTGCGGTGCAACCCGTGGTCGCCGGGCGGTGTGGACCATGTCCCGCCGCGCAGACGACCGCGTTGGCACGAAGCGCTGCGCAATGCGTGGAGCGGCAACCGCGGCAGCAAGGGCGGGCAGCACTCCGCCGCTGAGATCAACCCGGCCGCAGAGACCTCGCCCAATGCTCAAGGAGCCTGATTAGTGGACACGATTGCCAGTCTCTTCAGTTTTATCACCACCCCGGTTTCCTGGGTCATCGTCCAGTTCCACACGATGTACGGGGCGCTTTTCGGGCCTGACACGGGCTGGGCCTGGGGTCTGTCCATCGTGTCCCTGGTGGTGCTGATCCGGATCTGTCTGATCCCGCTGTTCGTCAAGCAGATCAAGTCGACGCGTGGCATGCAGGCGCTCCAGCCTGAGATGAAGAAGATCCAGGAGCGCTACAAGAACGACAAGCAGCGTCAGTCCGAAGAGATGATGAAGCTGTACAAGGAGACGGGTACCAACCCGTTGTCCTCGTGCCTTCCCATCCTGGCGCAGTCGCCGTTCTTCTTCGCCCTGTACCACGTGCTCTCCAGCATCGCCTCGGGCAAGACCGTCGGCGTTATCAACGACTCGCTGCTGGCGAGCGCGCGTGAGGCGCACATCTTCGGTGCTCCGCTGGCTGCGAAGTTCACGGACAGCGCGGCGGACATGGTGAAGTTCGACGCCTCTCTGCTCGATGTCCGCATCATCACCGCGATCATGATCGTCCTGATGTCGGCGTCGCAGTTCTACACGCAGCGCCAGCTGATGACGAAGAACGTCGACCTGACGGTGAAGACGCCGTTCATGCAGCAGCAGAAGATGCTGATGTACATCTTCCCGGTCATGTTCGCCGTCATGGGCATCAACTTCCCCGTCGGTGTCCTCGTCTACTGGCTGACCACCAACGTGTGGACCATGGGCCAGCAGATGTACGTGATCCACGGCAACCCGACTCCGGGCAGCAAGGCGCAGGCCCAGCTGCTGGAGCGGATGCAGAAGTCGATCGTCAAGCACGGCAAGGTGCGCAGCCGGCGCGAGCGCAACGTGGTCAAGCAGATCGCCGCCAAGGGCCGTGAGCGCAATGAGGCCGAGCGTAAGTTCGTCAGGGGTCTCGGCATGGCGCGTCTGACCGTGCAGCCTGACGGCACCGTGGCGAAGGGCGAACCCGAGGTCGAGGCCGAGGGCGGCGCTACGGCCGACTCCGGCCCGAAGCGGCAGCAGCCCAAGCGTCTGACCAAGGCGCAGCGTCAGTCCGGCATCGAGCCTGTGGCGACGAAGACCTCGCTGCAGAAGGAAGAGCCCGAGCAGGCCGACAAGCCCAAGACGGCCGGCAAGCCTGCTTCCGGTTCCGCACGCCAAGCCAAGTCCGGGCAGCGCAAGGGCCAGCAGCGGCCCAAGCACCCGTCCAAGAAGTAATTAATAAGGAGTCCATCCCGTGACGGAAGGCACCACCTCCGTGGCCGCTGAGGGTGTCGACACCCTGACCCGCCTCGAGCAGGAAGGGGAGATCGCGGCCGACTACCTTGAGGGTCTGCTCGACATCACCGACCTCGACGGTGACATCGACATGGATGTCGAGGCCGATCGGGCTTCGGTCTCGATCATCAGTGACGCGGGTAGCCGTGATCTTCAGAAGCTCGTGGGTCGCGACGGTGAGGTGCTGGAGGCGCTTCAGGAGCTGACGCGTCTCGCCGTGCACCGTGAGACCGGGGACCGCAGCCGGTTGATGCTGGACATCGCGGGCTTCCGGGCCAAGAAGCGCGAAGAGCTCGCAGAGCTCGGCGCCAAGGCCGCGAATGATGTGAAGAGCACGGGCGAGCCGGTGAAGCTGGACCCGATGACGCCCTTCGAGCGCAAGGTCGTGCACGACGCGATCGCAGCGGCGGGTCTGCGCAGTGAGTCCGAGGGCGAGGAGCCGCAGCGCTTCGTCGTTGTGCTCCCGGCCTGACCGGTCCCTCGCCTGTCGGCCCCGTCTGTTCGCAGGCGGGGCCGATCTTTGTCAGCCTGATAGTCAGCCACCAGTGCGGTAGCGCGGTAGCGCGGTACGGAAGGACGGTCCCCGTGACGGAGGAAGCAGCGCTTCCCCAGGCGCCTGAAGAGGCGCGGGCGGTATTCGGTGAGTGCTTTCCAGAGGCCGTCCGGTACGCGGAACTGCTCGCGGACGCCGGAGTCGAGCGAGGTCTGATCGGCCCGCGTGAGGTGCCGCGGTTGTGGGAGCGGCACTTGCTGAACTGTGCGGTGCTCTCCGAGGTCGTTCCCGAAGGGGTCACGGTCTGCGATGTGGGGTCGGGCGCCGGGCTTCCGGGCATCCCGCTGGCGCTGGTGCGCCCGGACCTGAAGATCACCCTGTTGGAGCCTCTTCTGCGGCGCACGAACTTCCTTCAGGAAGTGGTCGAGCTGCTGGGCCTGGAGCATGTGACGGTGGTGCGTGGCCGTGCGGAGGAAGTCCTCGGGAAGCTGCCGCCGGTTCATGTGGTGACGGCGCGGGCTGTGGCACCGCTGGACCGGCTGGCCGGCTGGGGGGTTCCCCTGCTGCGTCCGTACGGGGAGATGCTGGCGCTCAAGGGTGACACCGCCGAGGAGGAGCTCAAGAGCACCCGTTCCGCGCTGAGTAAGCTCGGTGTGGTGGAGACGGAGGTGCTGCACGTCGGTGAGGGCGTGGTGGATCCGTTGTCCACGGTGGTGCGTGTGAAGGTCGGGGAGAGCCCCGGCGGGGTGCGGTTCGCGGCCAAGCGGGCCAAGGCTGCGCGAACGGGGCGTACACGTCGGCGCCGGTAATCTGCGCTGTCTGTCCATGATGCTGCACACGATCTGCCATATGTACGTATTTCGGAGTGTCGTGAAGGCGTAGCTGTGGAGCCGGTGCATCGTGTTTCACGTGAAACACCGCTCTCTGCTGCATGGAATCATCAGCCGCACTCGTGAGGCTGCCGCGCCGCGCGACCGCAGGCCCGTGAGGGCTACGGAGTTGTTCACAGAGGTGGATTCCTCCACAGAAGAACGGACCTCGCTGGTTCATGACCCCGAAAGCATGGCAGGCTCTGTGCATTGCGAGCCTGAAGTCGAGGAGAGTGAATCCTTGCGGTCCGACGCCAACATCGCGGGACCGATGACCGACCCGGTCCCCGGTCCCCGAACCGAATCGGAGGGGGAGGATGTTTCACGTGAAACGCCGCCCCCGATGGACGACACCCCCATTGGTCGTGCTGCTCAACTGGCGGTAGAGGCTTTTGGCCGCGCCGGTGAGGGCATGCCCCGGCCTGAGCAGACCCGCATCATGGTGGTGGCCAACCAAAAGGGCGGCGTCGGGAAGACCACGTCGACGGTCAACCTTGCCGCTTCGCTCGCGCTGCACGGCGCACGCGTCCTGGTGATCGACCTCGACCCGCAGGGCAATGCTTCCACGGCGCTGGGGATCGACCATCACGCCGAAGTCCCTTCGATCTATGACGTCCTGGTCGACAGCAGGCCGCTCTCCGAAGTGGTTCAGCCGGTCCCGGACGTCGAAGGCCTCTTCTGCGCCCCGGCCACTATTGATCTCGCCGGTGCAGAGATCGAACTGGTCTCGCTGGTGGCGAGGGAGAGCCGCTTGCAGCGGGCCATCCAGGCGTACGAGCAGCCGCTGGATTACATCCTCATCGACTGCCCGCCTTCGCTGGGCCTGCTGACGGTCAATGCGATGGTCGCCGGGGCGGAGGTGCTGATCCCCATCCAGTGCGAGTACTACGCGCTCGAAGGCCTGGGGCAGCTCCTTCGGAACGTCGATCTGGTGCGGGGGCATCTCAACCCCGACCTGCATGTGTCAACGATTCTGCTGACCATGTATGACGGAAGGACGCGGCTGGCCTCTCAGGTTGCTGACGAAGTGCGTACCCACTTCGGCAAGGAGGTGCTCAGGACGAGCATCCCGCGGTCCGTGCGTATCTCCGAAGCACCGAGTTATGGGCAGACCGTGCTCACCTATGACCCGGGGTCCAGTGGGTCACTGTCGTACCTCGAAGCGGCCCGTGAGATCGCGCTGCGGGGTGTCGGGGTGCATTACGACCCGCAGCATGCCCACTCGGGCAGCCAGAACAGTCAGCAGAGCATGCCGGAGGGGATCCAGTGAGTGACCGACGTAGAGGATTGGGGCGCGGGCTCGCCGCGTTGATCCCGCCCGCTTCATCGGAGAATCCGGGCGTGCCCGTAGGGCTGGCTTCGACGTCTCCCGGAGCGGTGCCGGTGCTGACCACGGAGCGCGGAGTGGCCGCCGCGAAGGTGACTTCGCTTCCTGCGGCTTCTGTTTCACGTGAAACAGAAGCTCCCGTGCGGGAGTGGGAGTCGGCAGAGCTCGATGAAGTCGCCGGAGTTCACTTCGCTGAGCTGCTGCTGGACTCCATCAAGCCGAATTCGAAGCAGCCCCGTAAGGAGTTCGACGAGGAAGCCCTCGCGGAACTGGTCACCTCCATCAAGGAGGTGGGTCTCCTCCAGCCTGTCGTCGTACGGCAGCTGGGACATGAGCGCTACGAGCTCATCATGGGTGAGCGCCGCTGGCGGGCCTGCAAGAAAGCAGGGCTGGAGAGGATCCCCGCGATCGTCCGGGCCACGGAGGACGAGAAGCTGCTCCTCGACGCACTGCTGGAGAACTTGCACAGGGCTCAGCTCAACCCGCTGGAAGAGGCAGCGGCGTACGACCAGCTGCTCAAGGACTTCAATTGCACCCACGACCAGTTGGCCGACCGGATCGGGCGCTCGCGCCCGCAGGTCTCCAACACGCTGCGTCTGCTGAAGCTGTCGCCTTCGGTGCAGAGCAAGGTCGCGGCGGGTGTGATCTCCGCCGGTCATGCGCGGGCCCTGCTCGGCGTGGAGGATTCGGAGGAACAGGACCGTCTGGCGCACCGCATCGTGGCCGAGGGACTGTCAGTGCGTTCGGTCGAGGAAATCGTCACTCTGATGGACTCACGTCCACAGAGCTCTCCCAAGGCGAAGAGCCCGCGGGCGGGTGCCCGGGTGTCGCCTGCCCTGACTGGTCTCGCTTCCCGGCTTTCGGACCGGTTCGAGACCCGGGTGAAGGTCGACCTGGGACAGAAGAAGGGAAAGATCGTCGTCGAGTTTGCCTCGATGGACGATCTGGAGCGGATTCTCGGGACGCTTGCCCCCGGCGAGGGGCGGGTCCTGCAGAAGGGACTCACCGAAGAGAACGCGGAGGACGGCGAGAGCTGAACTCTCGGTCGAGCCGTCGCAGGGCGGGTCGTGTTCCGGAGTGAACCGGAACACGACCCGCCCTTTGTTTTCCCACGGTGTCCGTCCGATCGCATGGTGGATACGATGCCTTCTGGTATGGCACATCCACCTTGGTTCACTTGAGAGGGAGGTTGGGGGTCATGCGATCGGTGAGCCGCAGCCGGCTGGTGACAGCAGGGCTGAGTGTCGGGGCAGTCGGCGGGTTCGTCGGCAGTCTGCTCCGGGAACGGGGCGTTCTGGCAGCCGCCCGCGATGCGGCAGGCGAAGGAAGCGAGGAACATCCTTCATGGGGCGTCGGCTCGTACCGCTCACGCTGGACAATCTTCCGGACCTTCCCGAGCGCTGCCGGTCCTGCGTCTTCTGGGAGCTTGATCCGGTCAGTGGAGAAGCAGCCTTAAAGGCGGGCACTCCCGAGCTGGAGAAAGAAGCCTGGATCTCAGCTGTTCTGCTGGAGTGGGGGTCCTGCGGGCGGGTGGTCTACGTCGACGAGGTCCCGGTGGGCTTCGTTCTGTACGCGCCACCGGCGTATGTACCGCGGTCGACGGCGTTCCCCACCAGTCCGGTGTCCCCGGACGCTGTGCAGCTGATGACGGCCTGGATCATGCCCAGCTATCAGGGGCAGGGGCTGGGGCGGGTGATGGTGCAGACCGTTGCCAAGGACGTGCTGCGACGGGGATTCAAGGCCATCGAGGCGTTCGGCAACGCCCGCTGGACGGAGCCCGCGTGTCTGTTGCCCGCCGAGCACCTGCTGTCCGTCGGCTTCAAGACCGTACGTCCGCATCCGTTGCATCCCCGGTTGCGGCTGGAGCTGCGGACGACCCTGTCCTGGAAGGAAGACGTCGAGCTTGCTCTCGACAGGCTGCTGGGGGCGGTCCAGAAGGAACCGGTGCTGCGTCCGCTGTGAGAGTGGGAAAACGTGTGTGGGCTCATCCCTTCCAGGGATGAGCCCACACACGTTTCACGTGAAACAGGAGAGGCTGTCAGGCCGTGGTGACCTCGTCGCCGATGAAGTCACCGAGGTCGCGGACGATCGCGGCCTTCGGCTTGGCGCCGACGATGGTCTTGACGACCTCGCCGTTCTGATACACGTTCAGCGTCGGGATGGACATCACGCCGTACTTGGCGGCGGTGTCCGGGTTCTCGTCGATGTTGAGCTTGACGACCTCGATCTGGTCGCCGTGCTCGGCCGCGATGGCCTCGAGCGACGGGGCGATCTGACGGCACGGACCGCACCACGCGGCCCAGAAGTCGACCAGTACGGGCTTGTCGCTCTTGAGGACGTCCTGTTCGAAGGATGCGTCAGTCACGTTCTTCAAGGTGCCGGCCACGGCAGCCTCCTTAACTTCGGGTGGGGTGTGAGGTGGGGAGGGAAGATCAGACGGTGGCGGTCTTTTCGGGCTCGGCCACCTTCTCGGTGTCGGCGAGAGAGGCCAGGAAGCGCTCGGCGTCGAGTGCGGCCGAGCAGCCGGTGCCCGCAGCCGTGATGGCCTGCCGGTAGGTGTGGTCGACGACGTCACCGGCGGCGAAGACACCGGTGAGGTTCGTGCGCGTCGACGGCGCGTCGACCTTCACGTAACCCTCGTCGTCCAACTCCAGCTGACCCTTGAACAGCTCGGTGCGCGGGTCGTGGCCCACGGCGATGAACAGTCCGGTGACGGGCAGCGGCGTGGTCTCACCGGTCTTGGTGTCCCGCAGCGTCACACCCGCGAGCTTCTGGTCGCCCTGGAGTTCGGCAACCGCGCTGTCCCAGGCGAACTTGATCTTCGAGTCGGCGAAGGCGCGGTCCTGCATCGCCTTGGAGGCGCGCAGGGTGTCCCGGCGGTGGACGATGGTGACGGACTTCGCGAAGCGGGAGAGGAAGGTCGCCTCCTCCATCGCGGTGTCGCCACCGCCGACCACGGCGATGTCCTGGTCCTTGAAGAAGAATCCGTCGCAGGTGGCGCACCAGGAGACACCGCGTCCGGAGAGCGCGTCCTCCTTGGGCAGGCCGAGCTTGCGGTGCTGGGAACCCGTCGAGACGATGACCGCCTTGGCGCGGTGGACCGTGCCGGCGGTGTCGGTGACGGTCTTGATGTCACCGGTGAGGTCGACGGACACGACGTCGTCCGGGACCAGCTCGGCGCCGAAGCGCTCGGCCTGGGCACGCATGTTGTCCATCAGGTCGGGGCCCATGATGCCGTCGCGGAACCCGGGGAAGTTCTCCACGTCGGTGGTGTTCATCAGAGCACCGCCTGCGGTCACCGCACCTTCGAACACCAGCGGCTTCAACGACGCACGCGCTGTGTACAGCGCGGCGGTGTAGCCGGCGGGCCCGGAGCCGATGATGATCACGTTTCGGACGTCGCTCACGGGTTTTTTCCTCGTCTCTGCGGACTGCCTGCTGCCTACTGGGGCCTGTCTGGACTCTCACCCCACCCAACGGATCCTACGGGGCATGCATTCCCGAGGTGTCCGGTCCATTCCGCCGTGATGTCAGCGGCGGGAGTAGGCGTGTGTCAGCAGAATCTCACCCTTGGCAGGGGGAGCCGCCTCGACACAGGCGGCATCGACGACATAGGCCTGTACCCGGCTGGTGTCGGTGGTGTGCGGCAGTACGACGAGGAAGGCGCTCTTGCCGTTGTACGTCCCCTTCTCCGCGGCGAGCGGCACGGTGTTGCGTCCGGTGCCGTCCTGGACGCACTGGGGCACGATCGTGTCGGTCCCCCGCTTGGGAGAGTGGGACTCGACGCCCAGGGAAGAGCCGTCCTCGGCCGTCTTGCTCCGGGACATCGGCTGCTTGGCGATCAGGTCCCGCACCCGGTCCTCGAGAGCGGTGTCGGAGAACTTGTCCTCCGATTTCTTCGTGGCGGAGACGCCGCCGTCGGCGGAGGCGTCCTTGTTGGTCTGAGAAGTCGGTGACTGGAACGGCTGCAGCAGGAGTACGCCCACGCCGAGTGCGGCCGTGCCGAGTACCGCGCCGATGACGGCATTGCGCCGACGGCGCTTTGCCCGGCGGTCCCGTCCGGGACCGGTTGTCGCGTGGGGACGGCCGGCGGGGCGGTCCGCGACGGTGGTCTCGGTGACACGCGGTGCGGGCGCTGTTTCACGTGAAACATGCGCGCTCTCTTCGGGCGCCGTGGAGTCCAGAAGCGCTTCGGCTGCCAGAGCGGCGTCGATGCGGCCTGCGATATCGGCAGGCATGCGCAGCGGGCCGGGCAGGGTGCCGAGCTGCCCGCGGATCTCGTCCAGGGAAGCCTGTACGTCGGCGCACAGCGCGCACGCGTCCAGATGGCGGCGTACCTCTTCCGTGCGGGAAGGGGGCAGGAGGCCCTCGGTGAGATCGGAGATCTCCGAGACGTCCGGGTGCTGAGTCGTGCCGGCCGTCGATGTCATGCGCGCTCACCTCCGCCCTTCACAGCAGCAGGATCACTTGGCCCTGCGTCCTTTGGCCCCGATGCCGGTGGGACGGATGCCCCGGGCGTCCGGTTCCTTCCCCCACCGAGGTGATTGCTGTCCCCGCTGCCGGTGCGCAGATGGGTGAGCAGCGGCAACAGCCGGGCGCGGCCGCGCGCACAGCGGCTCTTCACCGTCCCTGTCGGTACCCCGAGGACGTCGGCGGCCTCCGCCACCGGGTAGCCCTGCATGTCCACGAGTACCAGGGCGGCCCGCTGCTCGGGGGGCAGGGTGGCCAGTGCCGCAATGAGTTCTCGGTGGAGGTCCTGGCGCTCCGCAGGGGCCTCGGCGGATTCGTGGGGCTCCAGCAGCTGGTCGAGGCGGTCGGCGTCGTCGACCGGCGCGGTCTTGCGGGAGGCCGCCTTGCGGGCCCGGTCGAGGCAGGCATTGACGGTGATGCGGTGCAGCCAAGTGGTGACGGCCGACTGGCCACGGAAGGTGTGGGCGGCGCGGTAGGCGGACACCAGGGCGTCCTGGACCGCGTCGGCGGCCTCCTCGCGGTCGCCCAGCGTGCGCAGGGCCACGGCCCACAGCCGGTCGCGGTGACGTCGTACGAGCTCACCGAAGGCGTTCGGGTCGCCTTTGACATGGGCGGCCAGGAGGTCCTGGTCGCTTGTGGCGCTGAGCGTGACGTCGTCCAACGGTGAGCCCCCTCCCCTGGTGTGCAGGTCAGCCGTTGATCCTGATCTCCGAGATTCCGCCGCGGAAGGCGCTGGGTGATCCGTCGGTCGGCAGTTCTGTGATGTGGATCAGGATGTACCGGGTGCGGACCGGCTTGTCGAGCGTGGTTTCCAGCTTGTCTGTCACCGGCTCGAGTGCGGTCATCTCCTGTGAGAAATCGGAGACGGCGGACGGGGCCGAGGCGTCTTCTTCTGCGGCGAGCACTTCGACGGTCTGGCCGCTGCGGTACATGTCGATGTCGATGCCGGACACGTCCTTGACGCTGCCGAGATCGACGATGATCCCGCTGCCGTCCTTGCGTTGCGGGAGGTTGCCGAAGTTGGCGAAACCCCGGTACTGCCCGGTGATCCAGGCGGTGCCGGTCTCACCGTCGATGGCGTTCGGTACATCCTCCGGTTCTATGCCGGAGCCGTTCGGGGCGAACACCGTGGCGTCGGAGATCTGGAGCGGCTTCGGGTCCAGCTTCTTCTTGGGGGCCTCGTCGCCGTTCGGCTGCGAGGTCCTGGAGCCACCGGAGTCCTTGGTGCGGTCCAGGAGCGTGTCGGCGAGCTGCCAGCTGCCGAGGCCGAGCGCGGTGATGAGCAGCGCGGCCACGCTCCACTTGAGGGCTTTGCCGGTGCGGCTCTGGAGCGGTCGGGGCGGGACGGCGGCGATGGGCTGGGTGACGGGCGTGCCCGGGTGCGGGCCCGGCCTGCCGTAGGTTCCCTGCTGGTAGGTGGTGCGCTGGTACTCGGGGGGCGCCGTGAAGGCGGGCTCCGGCGGGCGGATGCGGGGCATCGCGGCGACGGCCTTGGCCAGCTCGTCGGGGGTCGTGCAGGGCGGTTCCTGGCGTGAGGCGGTGGCGCCGTCGTTGACCAGGGCCCGCATGGCGAGCTCCGAAAGGCCCCGGTGGATGCCGGCCCGTACCTGGTCGGGGGGGATCAGTCCGACGCCCTTGGGCAGCCCGGAGAGGCCGTAGGCGTCCTTCTCGTACGGCCAGCGCTGTGTCAGGGCGGCGTACAGCAGCGCACCGATCGCCTCGGTGTCGGTGCGCTGCGGGCGGTCGGAGGTGATGCCGCGCAGAGCGGCGTTCACCGCGAGTCCGCGGATGCGGTACTGGCCCGAGGAGGTCCGCAGGATGGCGCCCGGGGTGAGCCTGAGGTGGGCGAGGCCCTCGCGGTGGGCGGCGGCCATGGCCTGGGAGATCTGGCTGACGAGCTGGTACGCCTCGTGGGCCTCCAGCGGACCCGCTGCGAGGAGCGCCGTCAGTTCGGTGGCGTCGGGCAGCCATTCGTGGACGACATAGACGAGATCGTTCTCCTCCACGGCGTCCAGGACCTGCACGAACCGGGGATCGCCGAGCAGTGCCGAGGAGCGGGCCGCGGCGAGCACGGATCTGGCTCGCGGGTGGTCCGCGGGCAGCAGGTGCACGCCCACGGCCCGGCGCAGCTTCTCGTCGACTGCGCGCCAACTGCTGAAACCGTCCAGGCGGGTGACGCATTCTTCGAGCCGGTAGCGTCTGGCGAGCTTGTGCCCGCTGTGCAGCTCAGGCGTGGCGATGGGGGGTTCGGCGCCTTGGCGCTCGCCGTCCGCGCCGCTCTTGCTCTCGTCCGCTGGCTCCTGGGCTTTTGCCACCCCGTCGGCCGTGGCCTTGTCCGCCTTGGCGGCCAGCGGTTCATCGCCGCTGTTGTCGGCCACGTCGACGGCAGCCGTGCTACGTTCCGCCACCGTCGTTCCTGCCTCCCCATCCGTTGCGCGCTGTTGAACAGCCATGCCAATTGTGCCCACAGTCCGGTGCTATGCACGACACGCGGCGGCCGACGAAGGTTGTGCGGGGCCGCCCGGCCGTCAGCGCCCGAGCCGTCCGCGCACCATGCCGACCATGGCGTTGAGTTCCACGATCCGCATCCTCTTCGCGGCGAGGAAGAAGACGCCGAGGAGCACGATGCCGCCCACGACCAGCGCCGCGAGCGACCCGAGGGCGTCGCTGCCCAGGACCCGCATGATGCCGAAGGCCGCCGCGCCGCCGAGGATCGCCGCCGGTACTGAGGCACCGGCGAGCCTGGCGTACGTACGCAGGACGTGTGTGCCGTCCAGGTCGCCCCCCAGCCGGTTGCGCAGGCGCCGCCAGGCCACACCGACACCGATGGCGTAGGCCAGCCCGTAGGAGGCGGCCATGCCGACCACGGCCCACTGGGGGGGCAGGACGAAGTAGCAGACGGCGGAGGCCGCGGCGTTGACCGCGGCGACGATGACGGTGTTGTAGAAGGGGGTGCGGGTGTCCTCGTACGCGTAGAAGCCGCGCAGGACGACGTACTGCACGGAGTACGGGATGAGGCCGAGTCCGAAGGCCATCAGAGTGAAGCCCATGGCTTGGGCGCCCTCGTGGCCGGTGGAGGCGAACAGCAGGGTGCACATGGGGACGCCGAGCGCCAGGAACGCGAAGGCGACCGGGACGATCGCGACGGCCGAGTTGCGCAGTCCCTGGGAGATGTCGTCGCGGACGGCGCCCGGATCGTTGTCATGTGCGGCGCGGGAGATGCGGGGCAGCAGGGCGGCCATGACGGAGACCGTGATGATGGCCTGCGGCATGCCCCAGATCAGCTGGGCGTTGGAGTAGGCGAGGATGCCCGCGCCGTCCTTGCCGGAAGCCTTGCCCGCGGCGGTCGCGAGCTGCGTGACGACGAGGACGCCGGCCTGGTTGGCGAGGACGAACAGGACGGTCCACTTGGCGAGCTTGACGGTCTTGCCGAGACCGTGGCCCTTCCAGTCGAAGCGGGGGCGGTAGCGGAACCCGGTCTCGCGCAGGTACGGGATCATCGCCAGGGCCTGGACGGCGAGGCCGAGCAGGGTGCCGATGCCCAGGAGCTGGACGCCTTCGTCGGGGATGGTCGTCACGCCCATCCGGGATTCGGCGGAGGTGCCGTACACCCAGATGAACAGGCCGAACGTGGCGATCATGACGATGTTGTTGAGGACCGGGGTCCACATCATCGCGCCGAACTTCCCGCGGGCGTTGAGGATCTGCCCCATGACGACGTGCACGCCCATGAAGAAGATCGTGGGCAGGCAGTAGCGGGCGAAGGTGACGGCGACGCTGTTGGCCGCCTCGTTTTCGGCGATCGACAGGGACATCAGGCGGATCAGCAGTGGCGCCGCGAAGACCGCGAGGGCCACGATGATGCCGAGCGCGACCATGACGAGGGTCAGGAGGCGGTTGGCGAAGGCCTCGCCGCCGTCCTCGTCGTTCTTCATCGCGCGCACCAGCTGGGGCACGAAGACCGAGTTGAGACCGCCGCCGACCGTGAGGATGTAGATCATCGTCGGCAGGGTGTACGCCACGGTGAAGGTGTCGCCGAGCAGTGCCGCGCCCAGAGCCGCGGTGATCACCAGGGAACGTACGAAACCGGTGAGGCGGGAGACCAGCGTGCCCGCGGCCATCAACGCGCTCGACTTCAGCACGCTCGCCGCGCGGCCGGCGGGCTTCTTCGGCGGGGCGGGGGCCGCCTCGGGGGCGGCCGCGGGGGCGGGCTGCCCCGGTGCCTGCTGGTCGCGGTAGAGATGGGCGAACGCGTCCTGCTCGGCGGGTTCCTCGCCCGCCTTGGTGATCAGGTCGTCCACGCCCACGAACTCGGTGGTCGCGGCATCGTCCCCGTACGGCAGGCGGCGCGAGAAGCCTTCCGGTTCGGGCGGCGGGGTCTGCGCCCACACGTGCGGATCCGGTGTGTACTGCGGCGCGGACGGCTGCTGGTACAGCGGCTGCGGCTCCTGATAGGTGCCGGGCGGCGGCGGAGGGTGCGAGGCGCGGTCGTAGAGCGCCTCCGTCACCGGGTCCTGCGCGGTGAGGTCCTGGGAGCGGTACGGGTCGTAGCTGTAGGCGTCCTGGACGTACGGGTCCGGGACGGCATAGGGCTCCTGGTCGGACTCGGGATGCCGGTCGGACCCGGGATGCTGCGGCGACGGCACATGGCCTGCTGCCGAGGGCTCCGGGGGCGCCCCCCGGAAGGGCACGGTGCCGCCCGCGCCCTGTCCACGGTCACCGTCGTACGGCGCGTTCACTGGTGCTCCCCTCGAGCTTCCTGTTCCGGCGAGCTGTGCCCCGCTGGCCGACCATGCTGATCGTGTGGACCGGCCGGAGATCCGGGGACTCTCTCCCGGGAAGACGCTGCATTGCAACCCCACCTCATCGTCCCCGGCCGCCCGGTCACGGTGTTGCTCAACGGTCCACTTTCTCACCCGTGCCCGAAGGGTTGCTGCTTTCGGGACCGGTGTCCGGTGTCGGGTCACTCGGCTGCTCGGAGTCGCCGCCCTCGCCGTCGGCCCCGTCGGCGGCCTCATGGGCGGCCGCGCGCTTGCGCTGGGCGTACATCCTGACGCCGGCGAGAACCAGCAGCAGCACACCGCCGGCGATGACAAGCATCACGGTCGGAGTGAACTCGTTGACGTCGACCGTGAACACCATCCGGCGGCCGTACGGTGTGCCGTCCTCGGTGTAGAGCTGGGCGATCACCGGGACCGGGCCGTTGGCGTTGGCGGTGGCGGTGAACTTCACCGACTGGCTGTGACCGCCCGCGACCTTCACCCGCTGCTCGGCGACGGTCTGTCCGCCGCCCATGTTGAGCCGGGTGGGCTTGGTCGACTCGAGTCGCAGCACCAGGTGCTCGACCCCCTGCACCAGCTTGTTCTGAACGGTCACCGGCACCGTCGCGCTGCGCCCCGACAGGGTGGCGTCGGACTTCTGGATGAGCTGCACCTCGTCGGTGAGGCTCATCAGGTAGCTCTGCACCCCGTTGCGGTACGTCTGGGCCTTCGGCCCGTTCCCGCGCCAGGACGTCGACATCGCGCGGTTGATCGCGTTGCCGAAGGGGGTGACCACCCGGTCGGGTGCGGTGAGGATCACCTTGAAGTTGTCGAGCTTGGCCTGCGTGGTCTTGATGTCCTGGAACGCCTTGGCCGCGAGCTCCTGCCTGCTCAGCGACCGGGGGTACGAGGACGGCCCCGGCACGTCGGTCGTGGCACGGGCGTCGGGCTTGGCCTTCGCCGCAGCCACCAGGTCCAGCGGCTCGGACCAGCGCTGGGCGTCGAGGCTGTGCAGGGCGCGCGCCATCGACTGGGCCTGGCTCGCGGACGGCAGCCGCTGCGGGGCGACCACGATGCTGCGTTGCTTCTCCTCGTCCTGGAGCGTCACCGCCAGGGTCTGGGCGAGGAACTTCTGTATGGCGAGGGTGGAGTCGCCGGCCTTCGACATGTCGCCCTCGAAGGCGGTGGAGAGCCGGGCGTCGGCGACCACCGCGGTGGTGCCGCCGCCGATCGGACGGGCCGCGGTGGGCGTGTACGGCAGGCCCCTCGTCTCCTGGAGACTGTCGCTGCGGGCGATCACGTTGTGTGCGCCGGCCGAAGTGGCGACATCGACGACCGACGGGTCGACGGCGCCGTTCACCGGCCAGGAGAAGTCGGTGGAAGGTTCCGTGTGGAGGATCGACTTCACGGTGGTGGCGGCGACATCGGTCGCCCGCCGCAGATGGCTGAGAGAGCCGGGCACGTCCTTGCCACGGTGCGCCAGCGAGGCCAGATCGGGGTCGGCGAACGGCAGGGCGACGACCTTTTTGCCTTCCACTGCCTTCTGGAGATCGCTCAGCCACCGGTTGGCGACGGCCTGGTTCTTGCCGGCGACGGTTGTTTCACCGTCCTCGGACTTGACGTCGTAGCTCTCGGTCATCGCGTTGACCGTGGCGAGCAGGTCCGGGTCGACGACCCAGGTCACCGGCAGTTCCTTGCCGAGCGAGACGAGCTGTTCCAGCCGTCCGCCCGGGGCGAGCTCCGCGCCGAGGTCGTCGTTCTCGAAGACCGGGGTCTGCTGCTCGTCCGAACCCGTCTCGGCGGTGAGATGCGTCGAGGAGATCAGCGGCCACAGGTAGGTGAGCCGGGTCTTCTTCTCGGTGGCTTCGGGCTGCCAGGGCAGGAAGGTCCGCTGGACGCCCAGAGTCTGCTCGTACGGCCGGCTCGGGGTCTGCCCCGACAGGGACACGCCGAGCCGGTAGACACCCTGGTCGTCGAGGTCCAGTTTGTCGACCGGCACCGTGATGCTGAAGTTCTCGCTGATGCCGGCGGGGAGGGTCGCGAATCTCTTGGTGAACTTCCCGCCGAGCTCCGCGCGGTCACGGACGTTCGCGTCCCGGCTGTGCCGGGCCGTTGCATCGATCGCCGTTCTGCCGGACAGGCGCGGCCCCACGCTCAGTCCGACATGCGCGTCGGTGACGGCTTCCTTGCCCCTGTTGGTGACCGTGCCGGAAATGGTGATCTCGTCACCCTCCACCGGAGCGCCGGGAGACAGTGCGTCGAGGGACACATCGACCGTGTGCGAGCCGGGGGCCTTGTCGGCTGCCCGCGCGGGCGCGGCGGCCGGGAGGTACAGAAGGCCCGCGACCAGCGGGGCGCCGGCGAGCAGTCCTGCCGTGCGCCGCAGCCACCGGCGGGCAGGTGAGGGAGTCATCCCCTGAAAGTCTGCCGCCTCGGCCACGCTCTCGCCCGTCCCTCGTCATCGTCTGCTGCCGGTGTTGGTTGTCGGTTCCTGCGTCCACGCATGGTAACGAGGTGTGCTGTGGCAAAGTGCTGCCGAGTGCTCCACGTGATCGGAAGGCTCCTCGGGGCGGCGGTAAACGGGGACGCCCCGGCGGACCGGGGCACGTACTCTTTTCTGTTGTGCCGAATGCCAACGAAGACAATCCCAGTGCCCTGAGTCAGGTGCAGCGCCGCGCGGTCAGCGAACTGCTGCGGGTCTCTCCTGTCGCCGACGATCTCGCGCGCCGTTTCCAGGAGGCGGGCTTCGCTCTCGCGCTCGTCGGCGGATCGGTCAGGGACGCGCTGCTCGGCCGCCTCGGCAATGATCTGGACTTCACGACCGATGCCCGCCCCGAGGACGTACTGAAGATCGTCCGCCCCTGGGCGGACTCGGTGTGGGAGGTCGGGATCGCCTTCGGCACGGTGGGGTGCCAGAAGGCGGGCTACCAGATCGAAGTCACGACGTACCGCTCCGAGGCGTACGACAGGACCTCCCGCAAGCCGGAGGTGTCCTACGGCGACTCCATCGAGCAGGACCTCGTACGCCGGGACTTCACCGTGAACGCGATGGCCGTCGCGCTTCCGGAGAAGGAGTTCATCGACCCCCACGGCGGCCTCGACGACCTCGCGGCCCGTGTGCTGCGCACTCCCGGGACCCCTGAGGAGTCGTTCTCCGACGATCCGCTGCGCATGATGCGCGCCGCGCGGTTCGCCGCTCAGCTCGATTTCGAGGTGGCCCCCGAGGTCGTCGCGGCGATGAAGTCGATGTCCGAGCGCATTGAGATCGTCTCGGCGGAGCGGGTCCGGGACGAGCTCAACAAGCTGATTCTCTCCGTGAACCCGCGCAAGGGCCTGAGGCTGCTCGTCGACAGCGGTCTCGCCGGACACGTACTGCCCGAGCTGCCGGCACTGCGTCTGGAGAGTGATGAGCATCACAGGCACAAGGATGTCTATGAGCATTCGCTGACCGTTCTGGAGCAGGCCGTGGACCTGGAACGGGACGGGCCGGACCTGGTGCTGCGGCTCGCTGCGCTGCTGCACGACATCGGGAAGCCGCGGACGCGGCGCTTCGAGCAGGACGGCCGGGTCTCCTTCCACCACCACGAGGTGGTGGGCGCGAAGATGACCAAGAAGCGCATGACCGCCCTGAAGTACTCCAACGACATGATCAAGGACGTCTCGACGCTGGTGGAGCTGCACCTGCGCTTCCACGGGTACGGCACCGGTGAGTGGACCGACTCCGCGGTGCGCCGGTACGTACGCGATGCGGGTCCTCAGCTGGAGCGGCTGCACAAGCTGACCCGCTCGGACTGCACCACGCGCAACAAGCGCAAGGCGAGCGCGCTGTCGCGGGCGTACGACGGGCTCGAGGAGCGCATCGCACAGCTTCAGGAGCAGGAAGAGCTGGACTCCATCCGGCCGGACCTGGACGGCAACCAGATCATGAAGGTGCTTGGCACCGGTCCAGGCCCGGAGATCGGCAAGGCGTACAAGTTCCTGCTGGAGCTGCGGCTGGAGAACGGGCCGATGGGCTACGACGCGGCGGTCGCGGCGCTCAAGGAGTGGTGGGCGACGCAGAGCTGAGGTCATGTTTCACGTGAAACATGACGATGGGCGGACACGCGAGGGGCGGTGTTTCACGTGAAACACCGCCCCTCGCGTGTCCGCTGCCCGCGCTACAGGGCGCTCTCGGCCCGGTTCCAGCGGAACATGGTCGCGGCAACCGCCGCATAGAGGAGAGCGACCGCGACCACCAGCGCGGCCGAGCGGCCGTCAGCAGGCAGCACCATCGCGGCTGTGGCCGCGGCGCCTACGAACGCGACGTTGAACAGCACGTCGTAGACCGAGAAGATCCGCCCGCGAAAGGCGTCGTCGACCGACGACTGCACCACCGTGTCCGTGGTGATCTTCACGCCCTGCGTCGTGAGGCCGAGCACGAAGGCAGCGATCATCATCGGGATGGGTGTGAAAGGCAGGGCGAGAGCCGGTTCCAGCACGGCGGCCGCCCCCGCGCACAGGACCGTCCACCCGTACGGTCCGAGCCGCCCCGCCCCCCATGGCGTCAGTACCGCGGCCGTGAAGAACCCCGCTCCCGAGATCCCGACGGCGATACCGAGCAGCGCCAGTCCCTCGGAACCGTCTCCCGGCCCGTCGGTCCAGGCGTACCGGCACAGCATCAGCACCATGACCGTCAGTGCGCCGTAGCAGAAGCGCATCAGCGTCATCGCGGCCAGCGCGCGTGCCGCGGCCCGGCGTTCCGCCAGGTGCCGCAGGCCGTCGGCGAGGCCCCGCACGGTGGAAGCCAGCGCGGCGCCCAGCCGCGGTTGCACCCGCTCGGGGTCGGGGCCGAGCAGCTCGCGGCTCATGCGCAGTGACGACAGGGCGGCACAGAGATAGAGAGCCGCTCCCAGGAGCACCACCGCCGTATCGGAGTCCGAGGCCACCAGCCGTACGGCGAACGCGAGGCCGCCGCCCGCGGTGGCGGCGAGCGTCCCGGCGGTCGGAGAGAGCGAGTTGGCCACGACGAGCCGGTCGGTGTCCACGACGCGCGGCAGGGCGGCCGAGAGCCCGGACAGGACGAAGCGGTTGACGGCGGTGACGGAGAGGGCCGAGGCGTAGAAGAGCCAGTCGGGCACGGACGCGAGGATCAGCACCGCGGTGCCGCAGGCGAGCGCGGCCCGCAGCAGGTTCCCGTACAGGAAGACCTGGCGGCGCTGCCAGCGGTCGAGCAGTACGCCAGCGAAGGGCCCGACCACCGAGTAGGGGAGCAGCAGGACGGCCATCGCCGAGGCGATCGCGCCGGGCGAGGTCTGCTTCTCCGGGGAGAAGACGACGTACGTGGCGAGCGCGACCTGGTACACGCCGTCCGCGCACTGGGAGAGCAGCCGGACCGCCAGCAGGCGGCGGAAGTCGGTCAGGCGCAGGAGTACGCGCAGATCACGTACGACGGGCATGCGAGCAAGGGTCACACACGTCGAGGGTCCCCGGGCGGAATGGCCCGGGGACCCTCGACGATCGGCCCGTTGTGGAGCTTCAGGCGGGGCAGGCGGAGCTTTAGCGCTCGACCTCGCCCTTGATGAAGCTCTCGACGGCGCGGTGGGCCTCGTCGTCGAAGTACTGAACCGGCGGGGACTTCATGAAGTACGAGGACGCGGAGAGGATCGGGCCGCCGATACCGCGGTCCTTGGCGATCTTCGCGGCGCGCACGGCGTCGATGATGACACCCGCGGAGTTCGGGGAGTCCCAGACCTCGAGCTTGTACTCCAGGTTCAGCGGAACGTCACCGAAGGCACGGCCCTCGAGGCGTACGTAGGCCCACTTGCGGTCGTCCAGCCAGGCCACGTAGTCGGACGGACCGATGTGGACGTTGTCCGCACCGAGGTCGCGGTCGGGGATCTGCGAGGTGACGGCCTGCGTCTTCGAGATCTTCTTGGACTCCAGGCGCTCACGCTCGAGCATGTTCTTGAAGTCCATGTTGCCGCCGACGTTCAGCTGCATCGTGCGGTCCAGGACGACGCCCCGGTCCTCGAACAGCTTCGCCATCACGCGGTGCGTGATGGTGGCGCCGACCTGCGACTTGATGTCGTCGCCGATGATCGGGACGCCCGCCTCGGTGAACTTGTCCGCCCACTCCTTGGTGCCGGCGATGAAGACCGGGAGAGCGTTGACGAAGGCGACCTTGGCGTCGATGGCGCACTGCGCGTAGAACTTCGCAGCGTCCTCGGAACCGACGGGCAGGTAGCAGACGAGGACGTCGACCTGGCGGTCCTTGAGGACCTCGACGATGTCGACCGGCGCCTCGGCGGACTCCTCGATGGTCTGGCGGTAGTACTTGCCCAGGCCGTCGAGGGTGTGACCGCGCTGCACGGTGATGCCGGAGTTCGGCACGTCGCAGATCTTGATGGTGTTGTTCTCGCTGGCGCCGATGGCGTCCGCGAGGTCGAGGCCGACCTTCTTCGCGTCGACGTCGAAGGCGGCGACGAACTCGATGTCCTTCACGTGGTAGTCGCCGAACTGCACGTGCATGAGACCCGGCACCTTGCCCGCCGGGTCGGCGTCCTTGTAGTACTCGACGCCCTGCACCAGCGAGGCGGCGCAGTTGCCCACGCCGACGATGGCTACGCGAACCGAACCCATTGGCGGTTGCTCCCTGTGTTCTCGACGAAGCCCTGCGGATGTGCAGGGCTTCACTTTGCGATGTCGTCGGACGGATCCGGCCCGGTGTCGTCCCGGTGCCGGAGCAGGCCGTCCGTCTCTTCAGATGTGGTGTCGTGACGAGCCGGGCTCTCGGGGTCGGACCGTCGCTGATCCCTCCCCGCCCGCTCGCTCTCGATGAGCTCGTTCAGCCAGCGCACTTCGCGCTCCACGGACTCCATGCCGTGACGCTGCAGCTCAAGCGTGTAGTCGTCGAGCCGCTCCCGGGTACGGGCCAGGGAGGCGCGCATCTTCTCGAGACGCTCCTCCAGCCGGCTCCTGCGGCCCTCGAGGACCCGCATCCGCACCTCGCGCTCCGTCTGCCCGAAAAAGGCGAAACGGGCGGCGAAGTGCTCGTCCTCCCAGGTATCGGGGCCGGTGTGGGAGAGCAGCTCCTCGAAGTGCTCCTTACCTTCGGCCGTCAACCGGTAGACGATCTTGGCTCGGCGTCCCGCGAGCGAAGCGGCGAGCGCCTCCTCCGCAGCAATGCCTGTCTCTTCGATCAACCAGCCGTTTGCCACGAGCGTCTTGAGGCAGGGGTAGAGCGTCCCGTAGCTGAAAGCGCGGAAGATCCCCAGCGAGGTGTTGAGGCGCTTGCGCAGCTCGTAACCGTGCATCGGGGACTCGCGCAGCAGACCGAGCACGGCGAATTCGAGGATGCCTGAGCGCCTGCTCATCCTTCGCCTCCTCAGTCGCCGTCGGTCCCTATGCCGAGCTGATGTATCGACTCGATACATCCAGACGATAGAACGGCAGCTCCGATGCGACAAGGGGGGGCATGGTGAACGGCGTCACATCACCATTTCGATGCGCGTAACTTGCCTGATTTGAGGCGAACCTCGGCGCTGGGCGGGTTTTGACGGTGCGTAGTCTGTGCGGCATGCAGACCACCGGGAACCAAGTGACGCCAGGGAGCGTCCTCGTCCTGGATGTACATGAGGCCGTACGGACGGGCCCCGACCAGGGCTGGTCCGTACTTCGGGGGGACCGGAACTCACCTGCCGCTTCCAGGCGCTCTCGCCTGCCCGAGGAGTAGTCGTTCGATGAGCGAGCACCGTCGCAAACCGTCGCAGCCGCAGGACGGCGGACGCGCCGCGGCCCGGCGAGCCGCCCAGCAGCCATCAGGCCGCCGCGCGGCACCCGTGCGGGACACCCACACCAGTACCACCGAGTCGTACTCCGGTTCGTACGGGGACGAGCGCCCGCCGGGCGGCAGGGCCGAAGCCCGCCGCGCCGCCCAGCGCGGCGCGGCCGGCGGAGCACGCCGGGGCGGTCCCGCGCGGGGGCGCGGAGGACCGCCGGCCAAGAAGCGGTTCATCGACTACCCGCGCTCGGACAAGTACGGGTGGCGACGGTTCGTGCCGTCCTGGAAGCTGATCGGCGGCACCTGCCTCGGCTTCTTCGCGCTCCTGGTCGTGGGGACGGGAGCGGCCTTCGCCTGGGTCGATACGCCCGACGCGCAGAAGATGGCCCAGGCGCAGAGCAACGTCTTCTACTGGGACAACAAGACGCAGCTCGCCACGACCGACGGCGAGCGCAACCGTCAGAACGTCCCCCTCGAGAAGATCTCGAAGTCCATGCAGGACGCGGTGATCGCGGCCGAGAACGCCTCCTTCTACGACGACTGGGGCGTCGACCCCAAGGGCATCGGCCGGGCCGTGTTCAACATGGCCACGGGCGGGGAGACCCAGGGCGGCTCGACCATCACCCAGCAGTACGTGAAGAACAACTACCTGGACCAGGAACAGACGCTGAAGCGCAAGTTCACCGAGCTGATCATCTCGCTCAAGGTCGGTACGCAGGAAGACAAGAGGGAGACCCTCGCCGGCTACCTGAACACCGCCTACTACGGCCGTAGCGCCTACGGAATCCAGGCCGCGTCCCAGGCGTACTTCGGCACGGACAGCAAGGACCTGAAGCCCGAGCAGAGCGCGTTCCTCGCCCAGGTCCTCAAGGGACCGAACCTCTACAACCCCGACGGCGGCATCGGCACCAACGCCACCCCCGAGGCGAACACCGAGCGGGCCAAGGAGCGCTGGGCGTGGATCCTCGACCGTCAGGTGGAGGTGGGTCTGATGGAGAAGGAAGAGCGGGCGAAATACACGACGTTCCCCGAGCTCAAGGACTCCGAGGAGGCCACCGGCCTCACCGGACAGAAGGGCTACCTGGTCGAGACCGCCAAGAAGTACGTGATGAAGCAGGCCGGCCTCACGGTCGAGGACCTGGCGCGCGGCGGCTACCGCATCTACACGACCTTCAACAAGGAGAAGGTCGAGGCGATGGAGGAGGCGGTCAACAAGACCCGCAAGGACTTCCTGGACCTCAAGAAGCGCCCGGAGAAGGACAGGTTCGTCCAGTTCGGCTCCGCCTCGGTGGACGTGAAGACCGGCGCGATCGTCGCCCTCTACGGCGGCGAGGGCTGGGACAAGAAGCACTTCACCAACAACGCCGACACCTCCGGCGTCCCCGTCGGTTCGACGTGGAAGCCCTATGTTCTCGCCGCGGCGATGCAGTACGGCACCCAGAACACCGCCGAAGGCCAAGGACTCTCGCCGGACAGCAAGTACAACGGCAACGACCTCACCGTCATCAGGAACCGCGACGGCGACCCCCTGATGAACAACAAGGGAAAGCCGTTCCGGCAGAAGAACGAGAGCCCCACGCCGTACGGCTACGTCACGCTCACCGAGGCGATGGAGAAGTCCATCAACACGCCCTTCGCCCAGCTCGGCATCGACGTCGGCCTGAACAATGTGCGCCAGGTCGCGGAGGACACCGGCATCCTCAGGGACTCCATGGACCCCAACAACAACGCCTCGTTCTCCCTGGGTACGTCCACCCCGAGCGCCATCCGCATGGCCGACTCGTACGCGACGTTCGCCGCCTCGGGCAAGCACCACGAGCCCTACTCCGTCGTGGAGGTCGTCCGCGACGGCCGGAAACTGCCCGGCTTCGTGGCGCCCAAGGGAAAGCAGAACCTGACCAACGACGTCGCGGACAACGTCACCAAGGTCCTCGAGAACGTCGTCGAGAACGGCACCGGCACCAAGGCCAAGAAGCTGGGCCGCCCGGCCGCGGGCAAGACCGGTACCACCGACAAGAACAAGTCGGCCTGGTTCGTCGGCTACACCCCGCAGCTGTCGACCTCGGTCACCATGTTCCGTACGGATCCCGAATCCCGCGAACTGCTCTCCATGAACGACACCGGTGGCGTTTCCTCCATCCACGGTGGTGACATCCCCGCCGAGGTGTGGACGGACTACATGAAGGAAGCGCTCAAGAACGACCCCGTAAAGGACTTCCCCGAGGCCAACCCGATCGGTGAGAAGGCCGACTCGGTCGGCGCGCCGAGCCCGACGCCGACCCCCACCCCGTCCGAGACGCCCTCCGAGACGCCCTCCGAGACGCCCTCCGCGACACCGTCCCCGACCCCCTCGGAAACGGAGACGGCCAAGCCGTCCGAGTCCGCCACTCCCTCCAGTGACGAGACCTGCTCGCCGCTCGACTGGGCCTGCGACGACGGTGACAACAAGGGCGGCGACAACAACGGCGGTACGGACGCGGGCGGCACCGACACCGGCGGTACGGACGCGGGCGGCACCGACACGGGTGGAGCCGCCGACGGCGGCACCGAGGGCGGCACGACCGACGGCGCCACCACCGACGGCGGCACCGACGGCAAGCCGGGCAACGGCAACAGCAGCAACGGCGGCCTGTTCGGAGGGGGCGACGGCTGACGCCACGCCCCACCCCCGCCCCCCTGACGAGGGCCGTCGCACCCGGTGCGGCGGCCCTCGCCGCATGCCCAGCCCCGTACGGCAGGATGACCCCATGACGAGCGTGCACGAGGACCGGCCCGTAGTACGGCCCACGCAGCAGGACGAAGTCGCCGCGGCGGGCAGCGAGCTGATCGGCGGACCCGCCGGCCGGTGGGCCAGGCCCGGCGCCGGCCGCCTCACGCCGGTCCGCGTCGTCGCCCTGGTCGCGATCGGCATGTTCGCGCTCGGCATGGTGCAGAAGATCCCCTGCTACGAGTGGGCCTGGTTCCGCGGCACCAGTTCGCAGTACACGCACGCCTGCTACTCCGACATCCCCCACCTGTACCTGGGGCGGGGCTTCGCCGACGGCCTCGTACCGTACTTCGACCGCTTGCCCGGCGACATGCAGTTCCTCGAGTACCCCGTCCTGACGGGGCTCTTCATGCAGGTCGCGGCCTGGTTGACCCTGCCCTTCGACGGCTCCGTGCAGGAACGCGAACAGGCCTACTGGATGGTCAACGCGGGCATGCTGATGATCTGCGCCTCGGTCATCGCCGTCTGCGTCGCCCGTACGCACCGACGACGCCCCTGGGACGCGCTGCTCGTCGCTCTCGCACCGGCCCTCGCGCTGACCGCCACCATCAACTGGGACCTGCTCGCCGTCGCCCTCACCGCCGCCGCGATGCTCATGTGGTCCCGGGGACGTTCACTGGCCTTCGGCATCCTCATCGGGCTCGCCACCGCCGCGAAGCTCTATCCCGTACTCCTCCTCGGACCGCTCCTCGTACTGTGCTGGAGGGCGGGCAAGTACCGCGAGTACGGGGCCGCGCTGCTCGGCGCGGCAGGGGCCTGGCTCCTGGTGAACCTGCCCGTCATGCTCTTCGCCCCCGAAGGGTGGAAGAAGTTCTACACCTTCAGCCAGGAACGGTCCGTCGACTTCGGGTCCTTCTGGCTGATCATCACGCAGCGCACCGGGAAGCCGCTCGACGTCGAAGCCGTCAACACGTACGCGACGCTGCTGATGCTCCTGCTGTGCGCGGGCATCGCGGCCCTGACCCTGACGGCGCCCCGCCGGCCGCGCTTCGCCCAGCTCGCCTTCCTGGTGGTCGCCGCGTTCATCCTCACCAACAAGGTCTACTCGCCGCAGTACGTCCTGTGGCTCATCCCCCTCGCCGCCCTGGCCCGGCCGCGCTGGCGCGACTTCCTGATCTGGCAGGCCGGCGAGGTCATGTACTACCTCGGGATCTGGATGTACCTCGCGTACACCACCAGCGGCGACAAGCAGCGCGGGCTGCCCCCCGAGGGCTACCAGCTCGCCATCGCGCTGCACCTGCTGGCCACGCTCTACCTGTGCGCCGTCGTCGTACGCGACATCCTCATGCCCGACCGGGACACCGTACGGCGCGACGGGACGGACGACCCCTCGGGGGGCGTCCTCGACGGGGCCCAGGACACGTTCGTCCTGGGCAGGGCGGCACACCCGCCGCGGCATGCCGCGCACCACGTGGAGGGGCCCCGGGTGAGATGGGGCACCACCACGTCCGGCGGCTGACGCCGCGGGCTGTCAGCGGTCGACGAGACGGTCGAACTGCGTTGTCGTGTGCCGCAGATGGGCCACCAGCTCGTCGCCCACCTTCAGCTCCTGGGCGTCCGCGGGGACGAACAGGATCGACACCTGCATGTGCGGCGGCTCGGCGAACCAGCGCTGCTTGCCCGCCCACACGAACGGCGCGAGATTGCGGTTCACCGTGGCGAGCCCGGCCCGCGCCACCCCCTTCGCACGCGGCATCACACCGTGCAGCGCCTTCGGCGCCTCCAGACCGACACCGTGCGACGTACCACCGGCCACCACCACCAGCCAGCCGTCCGAGGCCACCTTCTGCTGGCGGTAACCGAACCGGTCGCCCTTGGACACCCGGGTCACGTCCAGCACCGCTCCCCGGTACTGCGTCGCCTCGTGGTCGCCCAGCCACAGCCGGGTACCGATGCGCGCACGGAAACGGGTCTGCGGGAACTGCTGCTGCAGCCGCGCCAGCTCCTCGGCCTTCAAGTGGCTGACGAACATCGTGTGCAGCGGAAGCCGGGCCGCCCGCAGCCGGTCCATCCAGCCGATGACCTCCTCGACCGCGTCCGAACCGTCCATGCGGTCCAGCGGGAGGTGCAGGGCGAAGCCCTCCAGCCGTACGTCCTCGATGGCCGCGTGGAGCTGCCCGAGCTCCTCCTCCTTCACCCCGTGGCGCTTCATCGAGCTCATGCACTCGATGACGACACGGGCGCCGACCAGGGCGTGCACCCCGTCCACCGACGACACCGAACGGATCACCCGGTCCGGCAGCGGAACCGGCTCCTCACCACGCCGGAACGGCGTCAGGACGAGCAGGTCACCACCGAACCAGTCCTTGATGCGCGCCGCTTCGTAGGTGGTGCCGACGGCGAGGATGTCCGAGCCGAAACGGGTCACCTCGTCCGCGAGCCGTTCATGGCCGAAGCCGTAACCGTTGCCCTTGCAGACCGGCACGATTCCCGGGAACTGATCGAGCACGGACTTCTGGTGCGCCCGCCAGCGCGCGGTGTCGACATAGAGGGTGAGCGCCATGGCCGGTCCGGAACCTTTCTCGGGGCTGCGGTGTATCGGAGATATGAAGGGATGCGGAGTCGAGCGGGGATCAGCGGCGCGACATGTAGATGTCGAGCGCCTTGTGCAGGAGCTTGTTGAGCGGGAAGTCCCACTCACCGAGGTACTCGGCGGCCTGCCCGCCCGTACCCACCTTGAACTGGATCAGGCCGAAGAGGTGATCCGTCTCGTCCAGCGAGTCACTGATGCCCCGCAGGTCGTAGACCGTCGCACCCATGGCGTACGCGTCGCGCAGCATCCGCCACTGCATCGCGTTCGAGGGCCGGACCTCACGCTTGTGGTTCGCCGACGCGCCGTAGGAGTACCAGACGTGACCACCGACGATGAGCATCGTCGCGGCCGCCACGTTCTCACCCTCGTGACGCGCGAAGTACAGCCGCATCCGGTTGGGGTCCTCGGAGTTGAGGGCCGTCCACATGCGCTCGAAGTACGAGAGGGGACGCGGCCGGAAGTGGTCGCGCTCCGCGGTGATCTCGTACAGCCGCTGCCACTCGGCCAGGTCTTCGTAGCCGCCCTGGACGACCTCGACGCCGGCCTTCTCGGCCTTCTTGATGTTGCGCCGCCACAGCTGGTTGAAGCCCTTGTGGACGTCCTCCAGCGAGCGGTTCGCCAGCGGCACCTGGAAGACGTAACGGGGCTGTACGTCACCGAAGCCGGCGCCCCCGTCCTCACCCTGCTGCCAGCCCATCTTCCGCAGCCGGTCCGCGACTTCGAAGGCGCGCGGCTCGATGTGCGTCGCCTCGATGTCGCGCAGGCGCTTCACGTCCGGGTCCTGGATGCCCGACTTGATCGCCGTCGCGTCCCAGCGCCGGATCACGACGGGCGGCCCCATCTTCACGGAGAACGCGCCCTGCTGCTTCAGGTGCGCCAGCATCGGCCGCATCCACTCGTCCAGGTTCGGCGCGAACCAGTTGATGACCGGGCCCTCGGGCAGGTACGCGAGGTAACGCTTGATCTTCGGCAACTGGCGGTAGAGCACCAGGCCCACGCCCACCAGCTGGTCGCTGCCGTCGAACCAGCCCAGGCTCTCCGAACGCCACTCCGCCTTCACATCGGCCCATGCCGGGACCTGCATGTGGCTCGCCGCGGGCAGGCTCTGGATGTACGCCAGATGCTGCTCTCGGCTGATGGTCCTCAGGGTCAGGCTCATGCGGGGCGCTCCTCGGCAGGTCTGTCCCCATGGGATCAGGGGCTCCGGCTCTCGCGCCGAAGCCTACTGCGCCAGGGGAGCGCCCCGACTGGCCCTCCGGCCGAGCCGGGCCTATCCGAGCACCCCGCCGAACAGTCCGCCGTGCGCCATACCGAGGTAGAAGCCGATCGCGGAGGCTCCCAGGCCGAGGATCAGCAGGGTCCGTTCACGTGTCGTGACCGAGACGAACTGGCCGTACGCACCCGTGAGGATCCCCACCAGCCCCGCCCACGAACTGAGCAGGTGCAGGCCGTGGAACATCGCCGAGACAAAGGCGATCGCGCCCAGCACCAGCGTCACCGCGAGCAGCGTGTCCTGGAGCGGATGGGACTTGCCGTCCGTCTCGAAGAGGGAGGACGGGGAGCGACGTCGCATTGCATGTGCCATAAGGCACCTCCTGCTCGAAGGCGGCGAACCGTGATGCCGCACACACCCGATGTGTACAGATTGTGGCCCTTCCCAGCCGGATTTCAACCGGAAGGCGGTGAGCAGGTAGTCTGTACGGTCTGCACCGGTGTCTGCCCACGCCAGGAAACAAGCCTCTTCCCTCGAAGAAGCCGGCTTGTCAGTGGCGGCCGATACCGTTGCTTACGCATCACGACCCTCCTGCCACGGAACGACCGTGGCCGCTGAGTCCAAAGGAGGTGGGTTCCACATGCGTCACTACGAAGTGATGGTCATCCTCGACCCCGATCTCGAGGAGCGCGCTGTCTCCCCGCTGATCGAGAACTTCCTCTCCGTCGTCCGTGAGGGCAACGGAAAGGTCGAGAAGGTCGACACCTGGGGCCGTCGTCGTCTGTCCTACGAGATCAAGAAGAAGCCCGAGGGCATCTACTCGGTCATCGACCTCCAGGCCGAGCCTGCGGTCGTCAAGGAGCTCGACCGACAGATGAACCTGAACGAGTCGGTCCTCCGGACCAAGGTCCTCCGCCCCGAAACCCACTGAGCTCAGTAGCTCAGCGGTAATCGGGTCCGAGTAGCAACAAGCAGCCAGCAGCAATCCCCGCCGAGAGGTTCACCCATGGCAGGCGAGACCGTCATCACGGTCGTCGGCAATCTCGTCGACGACCCCGAGCTGCGCTTCACCCCGTCCGGTGCGGCGGTCGCGAAGTTCCGTGTCGCGTCCACTCCCCGCATCTTCGACAAGCAGACCAATGAGTGGAAGGACGGCGAAGGCCTGTTCCTCACCTGCTCGGTCTGGCGTCAGGCGGCGGAGAACGTCGCGGAGTCGCTTACGCGAGGCATGCGCGTCGTCGTTCAGGGCCGGCTCAAGCAGCGGTCCTACGAAGACCGCGAGGGCGTCAAGCGCACGGTCTACGAGCTGGACGTCGAGGAAGTCGGCCCCAGCCTCAAGAACGCCACGGCCAAGGTCACCAAGACCACCGGCCGAGGCGGGCAGGGCGGATACGGCGGCGGCAGCCAGCAGCAGGGCGGTGGCAACTGGGGCGGAGCCCCCGGTGGCCAGCAGCAGGGCGGCGGCGCTCCCGCCGACGACCCCTGGGCCAGCGGTGCACCGGCCGGCGGCGGTCAGCAGCAGGGCGGCGGCAGCTGGGGCGGAAGCTCCGGCGGTTCCGCCGGCGGCGGCTACTCGGACGAGCCCCCCTTCTAGGGCGGGCCCGTACCCCACTTCTTGATCACACAGGAGAAACACCATGGCGAAGCCGCCTGTGCGCAAGCCTAAGAAGAAGGTCTGCGCGTTCTGCAAGGACAAGGTCACGTACGTGGACTACAAGGACACGAACATGCTGCGGAAGTTCATTTCCGACCGCGGCAAGATCCGTGCCCGCCGCGTGACCGGCAACTGCACGCAGCACCAGCGTGACGTCGCCACGGCAGTCAAGAACAGCCGTGAGATGGCGCTGCTGCCCTACACGTCCACCGCGCGATAAGGGAAGGGTGACCGAAAAATGAAGATCATCCTCACCCACGAGGTCACTGGCCTCGGCACTGCCGGCGACGTCGTTGACGTCAAGGACGGCTACGCTCGCAACTACCTGGTCCCGCGCGGTTTCGCGATCCGCTGGACCAAGGGTGGCGAGAAGGACGTGGCGCAGATCCGCCGCGCCCGCAAGATCCACGAGATCGCGACCATCGAGCAGGCCAACGAGATCAAGGCCAAGCTCGAAGGCGTGAAGGTGCGCATGCCCGTTCGCTCCGGCGACGCAGGCCGCCTCTTCGGCTCCGTCACCCCGGCCGACGTCGCTTCGGCGATCAAGGACGCCGGTGGCCCCGAGGTCGACAAGCGCCGCGTTGAGCTGGGCGCCCCGATCAAGACCCTTGGTTCGCACCAGGTCTCCGTGCGCCTGCACGCCGAGGTCGCCGCGAAGCTGGACGTCGAGGTCGTCGCCGCCTAAGCGCTGCGCATCGCAGAGCAGTCAGAAGGGCCGCACCCCACGGGGTGCGGCCCTTCCGCCGTTTCACGTGAAACGCAGCTCTCAGCGGGCAGCGGGCTCTCAGCACCCAGATCTCAGCGTGCGGCGCCCGTGACGACCCACCGGCCCGAGCGGGTGCGCAGCAGGAGCGTCACCATCCGGACCGCCATCATCAGCGTCATCGCCCACCACAGAGCGGTCAGCCCGCCGCCGACCACCGGGACCAGAAGAGCGATCGGCGTGAAGACCGCCAGCGTCACCAGCATGGCCCACGCCAGATACGGCCCGTCGCCCGCGCCCATCAGCACACCGTCCAGCACGAAGACGATGCCCGAGACCGGCTGGGACACGGCCACCACCAGCAGTGCGGGCAGGAGCACGTCCCGTACCACCGGATCCCCCGTGAACAGAGGGATGAACAGCGGCCGCGACACCGCGACCAGTACCCCGAGCACCACCCCGGAGACGATGCCCCACTGCACCATCCGCCGGCAGGCCTCCTGCGCACCCTTGGCGTCGTTGGCGCCCAGATAACGCCCGATGATCGCCTGGCCCGCGATGGCGATCGCATCGAGGGCGAAGGCCAGCAGGCTCCACAGGGCCAGGATGATCTGGTGGGCCGCGACCTCCCCGTCACCGAGCCGGGCGGCCACCGCGGTGGCGATCATCAGGACGGCGCGCAGCGAGAGCGTACGGACCAGCAAGGGTGCGCCGGCCTGTGCGCAGGCCCGTATGCCGGCGGCGTCGGGGCGCAGGGACGCACCGTGGGCTCTCGCGCCCCGTACCACCACCGTGAGGTAGGCGGCGGCCATCCCGCACTGGGCGATCACGGTGCCCCACGCGGAACCGGCGATGCCGAGCCCGGCACCGTACACCAGACCCACATTGAGGGCCGCGTTGGCGGCGAAGCCGCCGATGGCGACGTAGAGCGGGGTCCTGGTGTCCTGGAGACCGCGCAGGACGCCTGTGGCCGCAAGTACGACCAGCATCGCGGGGATGCCGAGGCTGGAGATCCGCAGATAGGTGATGGCGTACGGCGCCGCCGTGTCGGAGGCGCCGAAGACACCGACGAGCCAGGGGGCGGAAGGCAGGACGACCGCGATCACTGCGGCACCGAGGAGCAGTGCGAGCCAGATGCCGTCCATGCCCTGACGGATGGCGGACGCGAGGTCGCCCGCCCCGACCCGGCGGGCGACCGCGGCGGTGGTGGCGTAGGCGAGGAAGACGAAGACACTCACGGCGGTCATCAGGAGCGTGGCGGCGATGCCGAGGCCGGCGAGCTGCGGGGTGCCGAGGTGGCCGATGACGGCGCTGTCGACCATCACGAAGAGGGGCTCGGCGACCAGGGCGCCGAAGGCCGGGAGGGCGAGTGCGATGATCTCGCGGTCGTGTCGGCGCCGGCTGGTCTTCGCCGCCGTGGATGCCTGAGTCATGGGTTCAATCTAATCTTCCACAGGTAAGAGATGCAATGGCACTTCGATCCTTACGGGATGCCGCTTTTCGGCTCCGGGTGTGTGCCGTTTGTTCTGATCTTGAACCGGGCGGCGAAGTTTTTCTTCCCCACAGCCGGTGGATGGAGAAAGGCCAGGTCAGGGCGGTGGAGGCGGGGGTGTTATGAGTTTGTCCACAGTGCTGTCCCCCGGTCCGTGCACAGGTTCTGGTGAGTTCTCCACAGCAACTGGTCTTTCTTCCACAGGACCTGTGGATAACCAGATTGGCTGAGGCTGCCCGCGGGCCTACCGTGGTGCGGCGCCCGCCTTCTGTTCCGGCCCTGGAAGCGCGTCGAACGTGATGCGCCGGAACCGGAGTCGGGCATCTTATTTGTCAGAGCCGTGCCGTAAGAAAGAGTGGCACAGCGAGGTCCGCGAAGCGGACGGGAGGAGGTGGCCCGGTGAGCATTTCCGAGCCGTTGGACGACCCCTGGGCCGACAGCGGTCCCGGTGACCGTCTGCCTCCCCGTCGGCGCCGTGGCGAAGGCCGGGGCCGCGACGAGCAGCACGACCGCGGCGGTGAGGGCGGCGGCTGGGAGGGAGGCTCCCCCGCTTTCGAGCGGGTTCCCCCACAGGACCTCGATGCGGAGCAGTCCGTTCTCGGCGGCATGCTGCTCTCGAAGGACGCCATCGCCGACGTGGTGGAGATCCTCAAGGGCAATGACTTCTACCGCCCGGCCCACGAGACTGTCTACACGGCGATTCTCGACCTCTACGCCAAGGGCGAGCCGGCCGACCCCATCACGGTGGGCGCCGAGCTGACCAGGCGCGGCGAGATCACCAAGGTGGGTGGCGCCTCGTATCTCCACACCCTGGTGCAGACGGTGCCGACCGCGGCCAACGCGGAGTACTACGCCGAGATCGTCCATGAGCGGGCGGTGCTGCGCCGGCTGGTCGAGGCGGGCACGAAGATCACGCAGATGGGATACGCCGCCGACGGCGATGTCGACGACATCGTCAACTCCGCCCAGGCCGAGATCTACGCCGTCACCGAGCAGCGCACGAGCGAGGACTACCTGCCGCTCGGCGACATCATGGAGGGCGCGCTCGACGAGATCGAGGCGATCGGGTCCCGCACCGGCGAGATGACCGGTGTGCCGACCGGTTTCACGGACTTCGACTCGCTGACCAACGGTCTGCACCCGGGGCAGATGATCGTCATCGCGGCCCGCCCCGCCATGGGCAAGTCGACGCTGGCGCTGGACTTCGCACGGGCCTGTTCGATCAAGAACAACCTGCCCAGCGTGATCTTCTCCCTCGAAATGGGACGCAACGAAATCGCGATGCGTCTGCTGTCGGCCGAGGCCCGGGTGGCGCTCCACCACATGCGTTCGGGCACGCTGACGGACGAGGACTGGACGCGGCTGGCACGGCGTATGCCGGACGTCTCACAGGCGCCGCTCTACATCGACGATTCGCCGAACCTGTCGATGATGGAGATCCGGGCCAAGTGCCGGCGGCTGAAGCAGCGCAATGATCTGAAGCTGGTGATCATCGACTATCTGCAGCTGATGCAGTCCGGTGGTTCGAAGCGGGCGGAGAGCCGTCAGCAGGAGGTCTCGGACATGTCCCGAAACCTCAAGCTGCTGGCGAAGGAGCTGGAGCTCCCGGTGATCGCGCTGTCGCAGCTGAACCGTGGTCCCGAACAGCGGACCGACAAGAAGCCGATGGTCTCCGACCTGCGTGAATCAGGTTCCATCGAGCAGGATGCCGACATGGTCATCCTGTTGCACCGTGAGGACGCGTACGAGAAGGAGTCGCCGCGCGCCGGTGAGGCGGATCTGATGGTGGCCAAGCACCGTAACGGTCCGACGGCGACGATCACGGTGGCGTTCCAGGGCCATTACTCGCGCTTCGTGGACATGGCGCAGACGTGATGTCCTGATGCAGGGGGCCGATTCAGTTCAGCAGTCGAGTCCGTATCCCAGCAGTGCGTCAGCAGCGTCGGGCAGTTCAGCTGTGGGTGATCGTCCTCGGTGTACCGGAGCCGGCGCAGCTCGGTGGTCGGGGCCGTTCGAGTCGGTGCCCGTAGGCGATCCGGACATGGGCGGAGGCCGCCTGCGGCCGGAGTGAGTTCGCCCAGGCGTACTCGGGTCCACGGACATCGCGGCGCTGACGTACGTCGGGCAGCAGGCGGGCGTCTGCGTGTCGGAGTCGTTGCGGGAAGGATGCGCCGTCGAGCCCATGGACACCGATCGCCACCATTCTGAGCACCGGAAGTCACCCGTCTGCCTGCTGCTCGTGCCGTTTCGACCGGCGCGAGCAGCAGGGGTGGAGAGGGCGCATTACGCGACGGCGGTTCCCTCGAGCTCGACCATCTGGCCGGGGATCGCCAGTCGTGTCACCCCGAGCATCGTGGTGGTCGGCGCCACCCCGCGTCGCGGGCCGGTGGTGAAGGGGCGTTACCTGCGGATCCGGCCCTGGTACGAGGCGGATGCCCAGGGTGCTCCGGGGAAGCGGGAGGCGTAGCAGGCGTGCTGCCGGGCGTGAGGGAGCCCGCCCTGCGACAGCGAAAGGGAGAGCCCGCAGCTGGACCTTTTGAAAAGAAGTCGACGGGGTGAGGCCGGGCCGGTAGCTCTTGACCATGACTTCCCCGCTCGAAGAGCTGCTCCCCTGTACACAACGTGCCCTTCTGCACCGCATCGCCACCGCACAGGCCGAAGGCAGGGCGCCCTCGTTCGTCGCTGCGGTGACCCGTGACGGGCAGACCGTCTGGACGGGCTCTCGTACCTCGGTCGACGGGCACGGGCCGGATGCCGGTACGCAGTACCGGATCGGTTCGATCACCAAGACGTTCACCGCCGTGCTGGTGATGCGGCTGCGTGACGAAGGCCTGCTCGACCTCGGTGACCCCCTGGAGGAGCACCTTCCGGGTACGGGGGTGGGGGAGGTGACCGTCGCCCAACTGCTCAGTCATACCGCCGGGTTGGCTGCGGAGACTCCTGGGCCGTGGTGGGAGCGGACCCCGGGTGCCCTGCGTCCCGGGCTCGGTGATGTGCTGGGTGAGCAGCCGCGTATGCATCCCGTGGGGCGTGTTCACCATTACTCCAACCCCGGCTACACGTTGCTCGGCCGGCTCGTCGAGGCCGTACGGGGGGATTCCTGGGCGGATGTGCTGCGGCGCGAGGTCCTGGAACCGCTGGGCATGCGCCGTACGAGTGTGCGGCCCGAGGCTCCGCACGCCGGTGGCTGGGCCGTGCATCCGTGGGCGGATGTGATGCTGCCCGAACCGGCCGTGGACCTCGGGGTGATGGCTCCGGCCGGTCAGCTCTGGTCGACGACCGCCGACCTCTGCCGCTTCGCCGTGTTCCTCGCGGCGGGTGACGAGAAGGTGCTGAGTGCCGAGTCCGTACGGGAGATGCGCACGCCCGCCGCTCCGGCGGGTCCTGGAGAGACGGCCGGTGGTTACGGACTGGGGATGCAGATCGTCCACAGCGGTGGGCGGACGCTGGTGGGGCACACGGGTTCGCTGCCGGGCTTTGTCGCGGGCCTGTGGGTGAGTGTGGAGGACGGGGTGGCCGCGGTCGCGCTCACCAACGCCACGTCGGGGGCGTCCGCGCCGGCGGTGGCGGCCGATCTGGTCCGTATCGTCGTCGAGGCCGAGCCGCGCATCCCGCAACCCTGGCGGCCGTCGGCCGAAGTCGACCAGGAACTGCTGGCGCTGACGGGCCCATGGTTCTGGGGTACGTCGTCGTACGCCCTCTCGCTCGGTGCCGGCCGCGCCCTGGAGCTTCAGCCGTTGCGGGGCAACGGCCGGGGGTCGCGCTTCGCGGCCCGGCCGGACGGGACCTGGGCCGGTCTCGACGGTTACTACCTGGGGGAGACGCTCCGGGTGGTACGGCGGGAGGACGGCTCGGTGAGCCATCTCGATCTGGGGTCGTTCGTCTTCACACGTGAGCCGTACGAGCCGGGGGATGCGGTTCCCGGAGGTGTGGACGAAGGCGGCTGGCGCGCTCTGTGAGGTTTCACGTGGAACCGTGCATGGGGAGGGGATGCCGGTAGAGTGCGGGCGGGCCCGAAGTCGCAAGCTCGAATTGCGACTTCGGGCCCCTCTGTGGCCCGACTCCGGCAGAGGCGCTTCAAGCGTTGCTGTGGAGGACTTGCAGGGCGGCTCCGTTGTTCCATGCTTCCAGCAGGCCGCGGTGGACTGCGGTCACATCGTGGCGGATGGCCAGCAGCAGTGCGTCCCGGGTGAACGGGCAGGTGGCGACGAGCAGGGCGATGTCGGCGTTGTAGTCGAGCTTGGCCATGCCGATGAACTGCTGGACGTCGCCGCTGGTGATGGTCGCCGCCGGGGTCCGGGACGTGCGCTGGACGACGATGCGCCGGCCGTCGGGGGTGTAGGCGCCGGTGTCGCCGTGGCCTCCGGTGACCGTGACGCGGTCGCAGCCGTCGCGTCGGCAGAGCCAGGCGATGTGCTGCTCGAACTGGCGGGGGTTCATGGCGTCGAGCGCGCCCATCGAACCCGCTGCCTCACGTTCACGCAGTACGCGCCGGAGGTGGGTCACTTCGTCCTCGAGGGCCTGGATGCGGCCCCGGTGTTCACCGTCGTTCTGGACCGCGGCGTTGAGAAGCGGCATGACGGGGCAGCCGATTGTGGTGCGGCAGACCTCCTCCGCGGTGTCGGCGACCTTTCCGTCGGTGTGTGGCCAGGCGCTGGTCGAGGACTTCGGTGATGTGCTCGTCGAGCAGTGAGGCAAGCCTGTGGGCAAAGTTGCCCACAGGTTCCGAGGGCTGGATTTCTTCGATGTCGAGCAGGTGAGTACGCACCTGACGTGCGACGATGCTGTCGCGCAACAGCATGGCGACGTTGAGCACGGTCCTTCTCGTGAACAGCGCGACCTTGCTGGTGAAGCGGTCCACGGAGGCTCCTGCCTTGAAGGCAGTAACCTCCTCGCTGGTCGCAAGGCGGTAACCGTTCGACTCACGTTCCTCACGGTGATCGCTCACCATGCTGGTAATGGCTGTCTCGAGCACCTCGAAGTAGTGGGCGACCATCTGGGTCGTCACATGTGTACCGTCCGGGAGCAGGAAGAGCGCCTTGACTTTGTCGAGCGCTTCCGTGCGCTCGGCGACGCTGTCACGCAGCGTCCTGGATTCCAGCAGAGTGACTTCGTCGACCGGCTGGCTCGTCTCCTCCTGTGGCCTCGGGGCCCGTTCGAGTGGGGGGCGGGGTCCGGACATACGGCCGCCCCTCTTGCCGGGGCAACGAGCCAAATCGGATGAAGGAACGGTTTTCAGATACTCATCTTGAATCCGATGTGGGAGGCCTCGAAGCCGAGCCGTTCGTAGAAGCGGTGGGCGTCGGTGCGGGTGGCGTCGGAGGTGAGCTGGACCAACTGGCAGTTCTGGCGGCGGGATTCGTCGATCGCCCACTCGATCAGCTGTGTTCCGAGGCCGCTGCCGCGCTCGTCGGTGTGGACGCGTACGCCTTCGACGAGCGAGCGGGTGGAGCCGCGTCGGGACAGCCCGGGGATGACGGTGAGCTGCAGTGTGCCGACGACCCGGCCTTCGCGTACGGCGACGACCACGTGCTGGTTCGGGTCGTCGGCGAGCCGGGTGAGGGCGGCGGTGTACGGGGTGAGGTCGTCGGGGGACTCGCGCCGGGCGCCCAGCGGGTCGTCGGCGAGCATGGCCACGATCGACGGGAGGTCGGCGGGGGCTGCGGGGCGTATCTCAAGATCGCTCATGGAGCGCAGATTACTCAGTGGGCGCGGGGAGGCGCAGTTCTTCGACGGCCTTGACCAGGGGGGCCAGCTCGGAGTTTTTCGCGGCCTCGTCGAGGGCCTCGCGCAGTGCGGCGTCGTTGGTGGGCCGGGCCTCGGCGAGCAGGGCCTGGCCGGCTTCGGTGACGTCGGTGTAGATGCCGCGCCGGTCGGTGTCGCAGAGATAGCGGGTCAGCAGGCCGCGGTTTTCCAGGCGGGAGACCAGGCGGGTGGTGGCGCTCTGGCTCAGTACGACGGCGTCGGCGACCTGCTGCATCCGCAGGTGTCCGCCGGGGCCGTTGTGCTGGCGGCTGAGGACGTCGAGGAGTGAGTATTCGCGCACGCTCAGGTCGTGGCCGCTCTGGAGGGCCTTCTCGATGTGGGTGTCGATCCTGCTGTGCAGCAGGGAGAGGGCGCACCAGCCTTGGGAGAGCGCGGTCAGGGCGGGGTCTGTCGCTGTCATGGATCTCTCCTTGTCCGGAGCGGCTTGAGCCCAGGAGCCAGGATAGACGACAACCGCAATAGCCCGCGCTTGCAATTAGTCTGCGTCTGCAATTATTGTTTGCGCCCGTAAGGTGCATGCGCAATCTATTCGGAAGGTCTGGCCATGCCACTCGCACTCCTCGCCCTCGCCATCGGGGCGTTCGGGATCGGCACCACAGAGTTCGTGATCATGGGCCTGCTGCCCGAGGTCGCCACCGACTTCGGTGTCTCGATCCCCACCGCCGGCTACCTGGTCAGTGGCTACGCCCTCGGTGTCGTACTGGGCGCTCCGCTGATGTCGGTCCTCGGTACCCGGATCTCCCGCAAGCGCATGCTGATGCTGCTGATGGGACTGTTCGTCGCGGGCAACCTGCTCTCGGCGCTCGCTCCCTCGTTCGGTGCGATGCTCACCGGCCGGGTGGTCGCGTCCCTCGCGCACGGCGCGTTCTTCGGCATCGGGTCGATCGTCGCGGCCGACCTGGTCGCCCCGGAGAAGAAGGCCGGCGCCATCGCCATGATGTTCACCGGCCTCACCGTCGCCAACGTCGTGGGCGTCCCGCTCGGTACGTTCATCGGGCAGAGCCACGGCTGGCGGCTCACCTTCGCCGCGGTGGCGGCGCTCGGGGTGCTCGGGCTCGCGGGCGTCGCCCGGCTCGTACCGGAGACGCCGAAGCCCGAGGGCGTACGGCTGCGCCACGAGCTGGCCGCCTTCCGCAACGTGCAGGTGCTGCTCGCCATGGCGATGACCGTGCTCGGCTTCGGCGGCGTCTTCGCCGCGGTCACCTACCTCGCACCGATGATGACCGGCGTCGCCGGCTACTCCGCCGGGTCCGTCACCTGGCTGCTGGTCCTCTTCGGACTCGGCATGGTCGGCGGCAACCTGATCGGCGGCAAGTTCGCGGATCGTGCGCTGATGCCGCTGCTGTACGTGTCCCTGGGCGCCCTCGCCGTGGCCCTGGCCCTCTTCACGGTCACCGCGCACCACCGGATCGCGGCGGCGGTCACGATCGTGCTGATCGGCGCACTGGGCTTCGCGACCGTTCCGCCGCTCCAGAAGCGCGTACTGGACCAGGCCGCGGGCGCTCCCACTCTCGCCTCCGCCGTCAACATCGGCGCGTTCAACCTCGGCAATGCGCTCGCCGCCTGGCTCGGTGGCCTCGTCATCGCGGCGGGTCTCGGCTACACCGCGCCCAACTGGGTCGGTGCGGGGCTCGCCGCCTCGGCCCTCGGTCTCGCGTTCCTGTCCGGCGCCCTGGAGCGCCGCACGGATGCCCGCAGCCGGATCGTCGCGGGATCAGCCCCCGGGCCGGCCGTCACCACCGCCCCCACCACCGCTGACGTCCTTCGCTGAACCAGTCGGCCGGACCAGCCACCGGCCGGTCCCACCCCCTGAACAACCAAGGAGTCCCCCATGGGCACCACGACCGCCGCGACCCTTACGACCGCCACCGCCACCGCCACCGCCACCGCCATCGTCCCGCTGACCGTCCAGGACGCCGAAGTACTCGTCGATGCGGCCCGGCGGGCGGCAGAAGAGGCCGGGGTGACGGTCGCTGTCACCGTTCTCGACGCGGGCGGTCACCTGCTGGCCTTCCGGCGCGACGACCGGGCCGTACTGATCGCCGGTGAGACCAGCACGCGCAAGGCGTACACCGCGCTCCAGCTGAACGCCCCGACCGCCGAGCTGGTCGACGCGGTCCAGCCGGGTGGGCTCTTCCACACCTTGCCGACCGCGCTGGAGCGCCCCCTCCTGTTCATCGCCGGAGGGGTGCCGGTCCACCGTGGCGGCCGCCTGATCGGCGCGGTCGGCGTGGGCGGCGGAGCGCCCGACCAGGACCACGGCTTCGCGACCGCCGCTGTCGCAGCCCTCGGCCGGTAGCCGAGCCGGTGCCCGGTGGCCGGTGAGCGGGCCGGGCACGGACCCGCCGTCAGCCCGCCGCGAGTGTCAGGGGGGCGAAGCGGCGGGTCCAGTCGCCGGGGAGGGAGGGGATCTTGCAGGTCATCACGTCGTTGAAGGCGACCGGCTCCAGGCCGCAGGCCTTCACCCAGGCCAGCAGTTCCTCGTGGCGTACGTCGATGTCGGTGCGCAGGGGGCGGTCCGTGCCGGCGGCCAGGGAGGCGATCAGTGCCTTGGCGGTCTGCGTGTCCCTGGCGATCAGCGGACCCACGACATGGGTGTGCGTGTCGGGCCAGGCGGCGGCGTACCCGGTGATGCCGTTCTTGTCCTCGGCGACCCGGATCTGGTCGGCGAAGGCGGGCAGCCGTGTGAGCACAAGGGTGCGGTCCAGGCCGAAGACCTCGGTGTCCAGGCGCAGGATCGCAGGCAGGTCGTCGGCGGTGGCGGGGCGGGTCGGTACTTCGGCCGGGGGGCCGGCCGGACGGAAGTGGCCGCGCACCATTTCGGCCCTGCCGGTCACGGTGAAGCCGAGCTCCTCGTAGAGCGGGCGGCCGTCGGGGGTGGCGTGCAGGGTGAGGGGGATGTCTCCGGCTTCCGCGACGAGGTGGCGCATCATGCGGCGGCCGACGCCCTGGCGTGAATGACGTTTCGCGACGAGCATCATGCCGATCGCGGCGAGTTCAGGGCCGTACGAGGTGAGGACGCTCGCGGCGGCGAGACCTTTTCCTTCCGGTGCGTCGATGCCGTAACCGGTGCCGGAAGCGAGCAGCAGGCCCCATTTGTGCTCCTCGCGTGGCCATCCCCGGTCTTCCGAGAGGTCGGCGCAGGCGGTGAGATCGCGCAGGGTCAGGCGTCGGACAGGCAGATCGGCGAGGGAAGTCGGCATTGGATCAGGCTGGCTGACGCACCGATCGCACGTCCACCGCTTTACGTGAAGAGGAGGCGGCGGCTCGGAGACGCCGGTCGTGGCGGGTGGGTCCCCAGGGCTGTCCGTCGGGGCGTGGGAGTGGTTTCACGTGAAACACGGTGCCGGGCGACGGGCCGGTCCGGCGCCCGAGAGAGGGGCTGACCGCGCGTACTAGCCTCGGCTTGCATGACGCGACTTCACCTCTTCGATCTCGACGGAACGCTGATGCGAGGTTCGGCGGCGGCTGTCGAGATCTCCCGTCAGCTGGGTGTGAGCGCCGAGATCGCCGAGCTGGAACGGGATTTTCTGCTGCACGGTCTGGCGCCCGACGAGTTCGCCGTACGGGCCAGAGCGCTGTGGTCGCAGCTCACTCAGGCGCAGGTGACGGCGGCCTTCGAGGGTGCGCCCTGGCTGTCGGGCATCGAGGAGGTGTGGGCGGACATCCGCTCGCGTGGTGAGTACTGCGCCGTCATCTCCCTTTCACCGGACTTCTACGTGGAGCGGCTGCTGGCCTGGGGCGCGCATGCCGCCCACGGTTCGCGCTGGCCGGCGGTGCCTTTTCTGGAGCCGGTGGAACGGGCGGGGATCCTGAACGCGTCTGCGAAGGTGAGGATCGCAGACCGGCTCTGTGAAGAATTCGGCCTGGGGCGGCGTGACTGCGTTGCCTACGGGGATTCGATGTCGGACGCGGAGATCTTCGCGGCGGTTCCGCTTTCCGTGGCCGTCAACGCGGACCACCATGTTTCGGATCTTGCTGTGCTCGCCTACCGGGGTGGCGACCTGCGAGAGGCGTACGCGCTGGTAACCAATGAGGTCCTGCCGGTAATTCCGGAATGACCGCGGGGAAAGCGTGAATTAGGGGGTAGGAGCAGCGGGGGCAGGGGACTTGTGTGGCGGGCTACCGCCGGTAGGGTCGACTCCGGTCGGCTCCCGGTGCCTTGGTGTCATCAGGCATGGGACGAAGCAGCCTAACCGGAAAACGGGCTCGGATGCCCGGACTTCCTCGTCTTTGTCCGATGCGAGAGCGATGCCTGCGATGCTGAGACAACAAGAACTGCGGTCAATGTCACAGTTTTGTCCGGCTCACCCCAAATGGAGGCAGCGGCGTGATTAATGTGTCCTGTCGACATCGGCAGAACTGAGGTACCGACCAGCAGCAGAGCGGGGAATTGCGAGCACGTTCCGGTTCCGGAAGTGCAGAGACCGACCGAGAGATGTTCGAGGCGAGGCACATTCATGGACGCTCCGACCACCACGTCGGCCGACAGCGGCACCTCCAGTGAGGACGGCGGCTGGTTCAAGCCGCGCAAGAAGCCGGAGGCGGGGCTTCGGCAGCCGCCCGGCCAGGACTCCGAGACCGGCCAGGACCGGATACCGGGCCCCAGCCGCCCGGTGTCCGCGATACGCCCGGTGGGCACCGGCGCGTCGCGCCCCCGGCCCGGCCATGTCTCCGCACCGGCCCCTGCCGCCACGCGCGCCCCGGCCCCCGACGTCCCGCCCGCGGCGTCGGCAGCCCCTGCGGCGCCGGCGGTCTCCGAAGTGCCGGAAGCGCCGACGGTCCCCGAAGCGCCCACCGCGGCCCCTGCGCCCTCCGCACCCGCGGCGCCCGCCGCCCCCGTCTCTCCCGACGCGGCCCTCGTCCGCCGCACCCTCGCCGACATCGGCCCCGACGCCGGCAAGGTCACCTCGTACTTCTACGCGTTGCTCTTCACCCGTCACCCCGACCTGCGCGCGCTCTTCCCCGCCGCCATGGACACCCAGCGCGACCGCCTGCTCAAGGCGCTGCTCACCGCCGCCGAGCACATCGACAACAAGCCCGTGCTCACCGAGTACCTCAGCAACCTGGGACGCGGCCACCGCAAGTACGGCACCCAGGCCGCGCACTACCCGGCGGTCGGTGAGGCCCTCCTCGGCGCGCTGGCCCGTTACGCGACGACCACCTGGGACGAGGAGACCGAGGCCGCGTGGATCCGTGCGTACACCGCGATCTCCCAGATCATGATCGACGCGGCCGCGGAGAACGAGCTCCGGGCGCCCGCCTGGTGGCAGGCCGAAGTCGTCTCGCATGATCTGCGCACCCCCGACATAGCGGTCATCACCCTGCGCCCCGACCAGCCCTACCCGTTCCTGGCCGGCCAGTACACGAGCCTGGAGACCCCCTGGTGGCCGCGGATCTGGCGGCACTACTCCTTCGCCGCCGCCCCCCGCCCCGACGGCCTGCTGTCCTTCCACGTCAAGGCGGTCCCGGCCGGCTGGGTCTCCAACGCCCTGGTCCACCGCGCCCGCCCCGGCGACACCGTGCGCCTCGGCCCCCCGGCCGGTTCGATGACCGTCGACCACACCACCGACAACGGTCTGCTCTGCCTCGGCGGAGGCACCGGCATCGCGCCCATCAAGGCGCTCGTCGAGGACGTGGCCGAGCACGGCGCGCGCCGTCCCGTCGACGTCTTCTACGGTGCGCGCAGCGACGACGACCTGTACGACATCGACACCATGCTGCGTCTCCAGCAGTCGCACCCGTGGCTGTCCGTGCGCCCGGTGGTCGACGGCAGGACGCAGTTCCCGGACGCGGTGATGGAACACGGCCCGTGGAACTCCTACGACGCGTACCTCTCCGGTCCGCCCGGCATGATCCGCAGCGGCATCGATGCCCTCAGGAACCTCGGGATCCCGGGCGACCGCATCCGTCACGACTCCCTCGAAGAGCTGGTGGCGGCGGGCGACTGACCTGGCCCCGGGCCCCCTGGCCCCGGGCCCCCTGGCCCCGGGCCCCCTGGCCCCGGGCCCCCTGGCCCCGGGCCCGTCAGGCTTTCGAGCCCCGGGCCCGTCACCCCAGGTCGTGGGCGTGCATCGCCCGTACGCCCTCGATGTTGCCGTCCAGGTAGTGCCGCAGCGACAGCGGCACGAGGTGCACCGCCGCGATCCCGACCCGGCTGAAGGGCACCCGCACGATCTCGTACTCTCCGTGCGGTTCGTCGACTTCGGGCCCGTGTCTGCGCGCGGGGTCCATGGACTCCAGCCGGCAGACGAAGAAGTGCTGCACTTTCACGCCCGTCACCCCGCCGTCCGCGATGTGCTCGACGGTGTCGACGAAGCAGGGCACCACGTCGGAGACCTTCGCGCCGAGCTCCTCGTCGACCTCGCGGTGCAGGGCGTCGACGACGGTGGCGTCCTCCGGTTCGACGCCGCCGCCCGGCGTGAGCCAGTACGGGTCGACGCCGGGCTTGGTGCGCTTGATGAGGATCAGGTCGTCGCCGTCGAGCAGGATGGCGCGTGCGGTGCGCTTGACCACGGGCCTCGGCGGCGCGGGGGTGGTTCCCTCGGGAAAAGAGGTGCCGGTCATGGCAGTACAGTGGCCCGCTCCGCCCGTTCTGAAACGCACGCACCGCTGTTGTCCGCCGGGTACGGCCGGCTCAGCACCAGTCGGTGGCGGCGCGCAGCAGCCACTCGTGCGCCCGCGCGATGTGCGCAAGGGTGAGCGTGCCGGTGCGTACGGCCAGGAAGTAGGTTCGCAGCGGCGGCACCGGCGGGTCGAAGAGCGCCACCACTTCTCCCCGCTCCAGTGCCTCCTCGCACAGGTACCTCGGCAGTACGGCGAGCCCGGCGCCCGCGGCCGTGGCGTGCAGCACCGCCCGCAGGTCGGGCGCTATGACGGTGCCGGCCGCGGCCGGCCGGGTGTCGAAGACGGTGGTCCAGTAGCGGGTGACCAGCGGCAGCGACTCGTGGACCTCCACCACCGGGAGCTGCTCCAGTACCTGTGGCCCCTTGCGGCGCAGCAGTCCGGGACCGATCCTTCCGGCCCAGCGCGGAGCGGCCACCAGGACGTGTTCCTCGTCGCAGAGCGGGCTTCCGGTGAGGAGGGTGCCGCGCGGCCGGTCCGTCGAGACGGCCAGGTCGTGGTGTCCGGCGGCGAGGCCCTCCAGGGTCTCCTGGGCGTTGCCGAAGGAGATGCGCAGCGCGAGGCCCTGCGCGATGAGCGGGGAGAGCGCGGGCAGGACGCGTACGGATGTGAACTCCGGCGGCCCCGCGAGGTGCAGGGTCCGTACGCCGGAGTCCTCGTCGAGTCCCGCCTCGGTGATCTCGACGAGCGCGTCCAGATGCGGCGCCGCCCGGTGCGCCAGCTCGTCGCCGACGGTCGTGGGGGTGACGCCGCGGGCCTGGCGCAGGAACAGCGGGCGCCCCAACTGGCGCTCCAGGGTGCGTATCTGACTGGTCACCGCGGGCTGCGACAGTCCGAGGAGGGCGGCGGCGCGGGTGAAGGAACCGGCCCGGTGCACCGTGACGAACGTGCGGAGCAGAGCCAGGTCCACGGCGTGCCCTCCCGTCCCGGCGAAGTCGCCGACGGTCACAACTATAAATATGTCGATAGGTCCCTGTCGCTACAGTGATTGGACACTGACGCAGAGTCAACTAGCCTTGCTTGCGCGGTTCTTCATCCAGGGAACCGGGACGGTCCGAGTCATGAGGGGGGAGACTCGGACCGTCCGCCGTACGCGGAGGACGCGTCGGGACACGTCGGGACGCACCAGGGGGTGTCCGGACGCGTCAGGGGGTGGCCGCGTCGAGCGCGCGCAGTACGTCCGCCACCAGGTCCTCGGGGTCTTCGGCCCCGACGGAGAAGCGGATGAAACCCTCCGGTACGGCGTCACCGCCCCACCGCGCGCGCCGCTCGGCGGTGGACCGCACCCCGCCGAAGCTGGTCGCGTCCTCGGCCAGCCGCAGCCCGTCCAGGAAGCGCTCCGCGTACCCGCGGTCGGGCAGGGTGAAGGACACGACGGAGCCGAAGCGGCGCATCTGGCGCGAGGCGAGGGGGTACGACGGGTCGCCGGGCAGCCCGGGGTGGCGCAGGCCGCTCACGGCCGGGTGCTCGCGCAGCGCCTCGGCGAGGGCCAGCGCGTTCGCGCCCTGCTTGTCGGCGCGCAGCTGGAGGGTGGCCAGGGACCGGTGCGCCAGCCAGGCCTCCATCGGCCCGGGGATCGCCCCGACGACCTTGCGCCAGCGCCTTACCCGCGCCGCGAGTTCCGCGTCGCGGCAGGTCACGTAGCCGAGCAGGACATCGCCGTGGCCGGTGAGGCCCTTAGTGCCGCTGGCCACGGAGAAGTCCGCGCCGAGCTCCAGGGGGCGCTGGCCGAGCGGGGTGGCGAGGGTGTTGTCGACGGCGACCAGCGCCCCGGCGGCGTGCGCCGCGTCCGCGAGCCTGCGGATGTCGCACACGTCGAGCCCCGGGTTGGACGGTGTCTCGATCCACAGCAGCCGGGCCCCGCCGAGTACGCCGAGCTGCGCGTCGCCACCGGTCGGCGCGGTGCGCACCCGTACGTCGTACGCCTCCAGCTGTTCGCGTACGAGCGCGAGCGCCTGGTAGCCGTCGGAGGGCAGGACCACCGTGTCGCCGGCCCGCGCCTGCGAGAGGAGGACCGCGGAGACGGCGGCCATGCCGGAGGCGAAGACGACCGTCTCGACGCCTGTCTCCTCCGGTGCCTCCAGCTCGCCGATGGCCCGTTCCAGGTGTGTCCAGGTGGGGTTCTCGTCGCGTCCGTAGGTGTACGGTCCGGTCGGCTCGCCGGGCAGGTGGTAGTGCGCGGCGAAGACCGGTCCCGGGAGGGTCGGTTCGTACGCGACGGGGTCGGGCAGTCCGGCCCGTACCGCCCGGGTGCCGTCGCCGGTGCCGGTGCCGCTGTTCGTGATGCTCATGGCTCAGTCCTTGTCGGGCAGGATGACGTTCATCGCCCACGAGGCGATGCTGATGACGAGGGCGCCGAGGACGGCCGTCCAGAACCCCTCGACGTGGAAGCCGAGATCGAACGTGTCGGCCAGCCAGGAGGTCAGCAGCAGCATCAGCGCGTTGACCACCAGCGTGACCAGTCCGAGCGTGAGGATGAAGAGCGGCAGCGTCAGCAGCTTCACGAGGGGCTTGACGAGGAAGTTCACCAGGCCGAAGAGGAGCGCGACGACGATCAGCGTCAGCGCCTTGCCGCCGGTGCTGTCGCCGGTCAGCGTGATGTCCTGGAAGAGCCAGATGGCTACCGCCAGGGCCGCCGCGTTGGCGATCGTCTTGACTACGAAATTCATCATGTGTCTGATCGTGGCAGACATGATCGGCGCCGGGCACCGGCGTCCGACGGGCCGAGGGGCGGACGGACGATGAAGGCATTCCGGCTGGACGAACTGGAGGCGGAGCGCGCCGCCAACGAGGGCGCGTATCTGCAGTTCCTGAGGGAAAGGAACATGTCGGTCGGGCTGTACGCCCTGGACGCGGGCGAGAGCGACCCGCAGCAGCCGCACGGTGAGGACGAGGTCTACTTCGTCGTCAGCGGGCGTGCGTCGATCACCGTCGGCATGGAGACGACACAGGTGGGGCGGGGCAGCGTGGTGTACGTACCGGCCGGGGTGCCGCACAAGTTCCACCACATCAGCGAGGACCTGCGGGTGATGGTCGTCTTCTCCCCGCCCGAGAGCTGACCCGGACGTCGGGGTTCCCTAGGGGGACGGTCAGGGGTCTTCAAGGGCTCCGCGGTCTCCGTGGGCCCCCCTTTCGCCCCTAGCATCGAGGTCAGGAAGAAGGCTTCGAGGGAGAAGAGGCAAGACGATGGCCGTGCGGGAGATATTCGCGGGGACGCCGTGGTGGGTGAAGTGGGTCGCGGTGCCCGTCATCGCTCTGGCGGTGTTCGGCGGCGTCCTCCTGAGCGCGATCGGTCTGCTGATCGGTCTCCTCTTCAAGGTGCTGGTCTTCGTCGCCCTGGTCGGCGGCCTGATCTACGCCGTACGGAAGTTCATGGCGTCGTCCTCGTAGCCGGGCGGTGCGACCGGTGGACCGGACGCGCCCCGGACGCGCCCCGGACGCCCCGTACGTACGCCTCCCGGGCGCCCCGCGTACGTCGTTCGGGCGCCCTCCGCAGGGCCGTTAGCCCACTCGGGGGACCCGGGCGGCAAACATCCCGCGCGCCCGGGGCGGCCGGTTAGGGTAACGATTCTCCGCCGCCCCTGGGACGCATGGCCCGGCAACCGGCGCCGGCCGAGGGCGATCCCCACCCCCATCGGCCCAGGCCCGCGGCGAGCCCGCGGGGGCGGCCCCCGCAGGCGGGCGCGCAGCCCGCCACCATGCCTGGGGGTGAGTCCTGTGGCCACGGCACACACCGCCGCTGCCCCGACCCTGATCGGTTCGGTGCAGCGCGCCCTTCGTCTGCTGGAGGCGGCGGGCGCCCATGCCGACGGGGCCCCGGCCAAGCAGCTCGCCAGGGAGGCCGGCCTTCCCCTGCCGACCGCCTATCACCTGCTGCGTACCCTGGCGCACGAGGGCTATCTGCGCCGCCAGCAGGGAGTGTTCGTCCTCGGCGAGGCGGTCGGGCGGCTGACGGGTTCGAGCGCGCGGCAGGATCGCCGCGGGATGATCACGGACTCGCTGGAGTACTGGCGGGACGCGATCGGCGTGGCCGTCTACTTCGCCCTCTACCGCGAAGGCGAGATCGAACTCGTCGCGGTCGCGGAGGGCCCGTCGTCACCCGCCGTGGAGGAGTGGGCCGACTTCCGTGCCACCTGCCACGCCCACGCGCTGGGCCAGTGTCTGCTGAGCCAGCTCGACGAGAGGTCCCGCCGGGACCACCTGGCCCGTCATCCGGTCGAGCCGCTCACGCCGCATTCGGTACGCGACCGGGAGGCCCTGCTGGACCGCCTGGCAGCGACGGAACGGATGCGTCCGGTCGTGGAACGCCAGGAGTACGCGGTCGGATCCGTCTGCGCGGCCATTCCGATCACCGTCGGTTCCACTGCCGCGACGATGGCCATTTCCCTCCCCGCCGACCAGGAGGAGCGGTTGCTCCCCGCGATCACCGAACTGCGCAGCGCGGTCGAGGCGTTACTCGGCTCGTTCACATTCTCTATCAGTATCTGAAATATCACTCCTTGTGATCTGTTACTCCTTCGAGCACCATGGCGTCAAGAGGGCCAGGGGGACGATTCCTGGCCAGTCTCACTAGTGCGGGGTTTGAGCATGCGCGAGTCGGTCCAGGCAGACGTCATGATGAGCTTCCTTGTCTCGGAGGAGCTCTCCTTCCGCATCCCGGTGGAGCTCCGGTACGCGACCAGGGATCCGTACGCGGTGCGGATGACGTTCCACCTGCCCGGCGATGCCCCCGTCACCTGGGCGTTCGGCCGGGAGCTGCTTCTCGACGGTCTCAACATGCCGTGCGGCGAAGGCGATGTGCACATCGAGCCGGCCGGCCCGGACGGGCTCATGGACGTGCACATCCGGCTTCAGGTCGCCGGGGACCGCGCGCTGTTCCGGGCGAGCGCGGCCCCGCTGGTGGCGTTCCTCGACCGTACGGACCGGTTGGTGCCCCTGGGGCAGGAGTGCACCCGCGGGGACTTCGACGGGGACCTGGAGGACGCGCTCGACCGGATCCTCGCCGAGGAGCAGAGCGCCGGCTGAAGGCGCCGGTTGAAGGCGTCGGCCGGAGGTTCCGGCTGGAGGTTGCCCGGTGCCGCTTCAGCGCTTGCGGCGCCGGCCCTTGCCGCCTCCGCCGCCCCGTACGGGAAGAGCCGCGGCGGCCCCGCCGGACGCCGGCCGGTCGGCCGAGACGACCAGCGCCGCGAGCGCGGTGGTCACCGGCACCGACGCGACCAGACCGATCGAGCCGACCAGTGTCCGTACGATCTCCTCCGCGACCAGCTCGCTGTTGGCGACCGTACCGACACTGCTCTGCGCGATCGAGAAGAGCAGCAGCAGGGGCAGCGCGGCGCCCGCGTACGCCAGGACGAGCGTGTTGACGACGGACGCGATGTGGTCGCGGCCGATGCGGATGCCGGCCCGGTACAGCGCGCGCGGGCCCATCGACGGGTCCGCCTGGTGGAGTTCCCAGACCGCCGAGGTCTGGGTGACCGTCACGTCGTCGAGCACGCCGAGCGAACCGATGATGACGCCGGCCAGCAGCAGGCCGCTCATGTCGATGTCCGGGTAGAGGCCGTGGATGAGCCCGGTGTTGTCGTCCGTGTTGCCGCTCAGGAACGCCCACCCGATGAAGAGCGAGCCGAGCAGGCCGATCAGCAGCAGTGAGACGAGCGTGCCGACGACGGCGACGGACGTACGGGCCGTCAGGCCGTGGCAGGCGTAGAGCGCGATGAGCATGATGGCGCTCGCCCCGACCACCGCGACGATCAGCGGGTTCGAGCCCTGGAGGATCGCGGGCAGGATGAACAGGGTCAGGATCGCGAAGGACACGGCGAGCGCGATCAGTGCCATCAGGCCCTTCATCCGGCCGACGGCGATCACCGCGAGCGCGAAGATCCCGGCCAGCAGGGCCATCGGAATCCCGCGGTCCACATCAGTCACCGAGTACTGGAGGTCGCGGGGCGCGTCGGGCGCGTACGCCACCACCACGCCCTGGTCCTCGTCCAGCTGTCTCGGCGCGTCGGGCTGGACGATCTCGGTGAAGGTGCGGCCCTTGTCCTTGCCGGACGTGACCTCGATCGTCGCCTTCTCGCAGGTGCCCTGCTGGGCCTGCTGGGCCTCGCGGCCGGACGGTGTGGACGTGTCGCCGGTGGGGGGCACCTGGGCGGCGTTCACGTCCTTGCAGTCGACCTGCTGCACGTCCGTCACCCTGCCCGACACGGTCTGCCGGTCGAAACCGACACCCGTGCGCTCGTGCTCGGGCGCGCCACCCGGCCAGAGCACGACGAGGCCGACGAAAACGGCCGTGGCGAAGGGGATCAGCACGGCCGCGATGACCTTGCGCAGGTGCTGGGAGACGGGCGCGGCGGGCCCGTGGCTGTGGGCGTGGCCGTGGGCGTGGGCGTGGTTCTCGGGCGTTGGCTGGGGGGACGTCACCGACCGATCATCGCAAGAACGGAGGGGGCCCTCTGGTCAGCGCGCCAGAGATGACGCTAGCGTGGGGGCACCTTTGCACACGCGGGAGCTCGGAGCACCGGGCTGAGAGGGCGCTGACCGCCGTACGGACCTCCGTACGGAAGCCGCTGCGTCGACCGCCGAACCTGTTACCGGGTAATGCCGGCGTAGGGAGTAGGTCTCATGACCACAGCGGATGCACACACGCCTGCCACCAGCCAGGACGGCCGCAAGCCGGGCTGGCACAAGGGATACGTCACGGGCCCCGAGGGCTCGCGCACGGATCTCCGCGTGCCGGTTCGTCAGGTGCACCTCACCAACGGGAAGGACGTGACGCTGTACGACACGTCCGGCCCGTACACCGACCCGGCCGTCGAGACGGACGTCCGCCGGGGTCTCGCGCCGCTGCGCGAGAACTGGATCATCGGCCGCGGCGACACCGAGGAGTACGCGGGCCGTCCGGTCCGCCCCGAGGACGACGGGATCAAGCACACCTCTCCGCGCGGGGGCCTCAGGAACCTCGACGCGGTCTTCCCGGGCCGTCCGCGCCAGCCGCGCCGGGGCCGTGACGGCCAGGCCGTCACGCAGCTCGCGTACGCCCGGCGCGGGGACATCACGCCCGAGATGGAGTTCGTGGCGATCCGCGAGAACGTGGCGCCCGAGGTCGTGCGGGAGGAGATCGCGGCGGGCCGCGCGGTGCTGCCGGCGAACGTCAACCACCCGGAGATCGAGCCGATGATCATCGGCAAGCGGTTCCTGGTGAAGGTCAACGCCAACATCGGCAACTCGGCGGTCACCTCCTCCATCGAGGAGGAGGTGGACAAGATGACCTGGGCGACCAAGTGGGGCGCCGACACGGTCATGGACCTGTCCACCGGCCGCAACATCCACACCACCCGCGAGTGGGTGCTGCGCAACTCCCCCGTCCCGATCGGCACCGTGCCCCTCTACCAGGCCCTCGAAAAGGTCGACGGCCGCGCGGAGGAGCTGACCTGGGAGATCTACAAGGACACGGTCATCGAGCAGGCCGAGCAGGGCGTCGACTACATGACGGTCCACGCCGGCGTGCGCCTGCCGTACGTCCCGCTGACGGCCCGTCGCAAGACCGGCATCGTCTCGCGCGGCGGTTCGATCATGGCCGCGTGGTGCCTGGCGCACCACAAGGAGTCGTTCCTGTACGAGAACTTCGAGGAGCTCTGCGACATCCTCGCGGCGTACGACGTGACGTACTCGCTCGGCGACGGCCTGCGGCCCGGTTCGATCGCGGACGCCAACGACGAGGCGCAGTTCGCCGAGTTGCGGACCCTCGGGGAACTCAACACGATCGCCAAGCGCCACCACGTGCAGACGATGATCGAGGGCCCGGGGCACGTCCCGATGCACAAGATCAAGGAGAACATCGACCTCCAGCAGGAGATCTGCGAGGAGGCGCCGTTCTACACGCTCGGCCCGCTGACCACGGACGTGGCCCCGGCGTACGACCACATCACGTCCGGCATCGGCGCGGCGATGATCGCGTGGTGGGGCACGGCGATGCTCTGCTACGTCACGCCCAAGGAGCACCTGGGCCTGCCCAACCGCGACGACGTGAAGACCGGCGTCATCACGTACAAGATCGCGGCCCATGCGGCGGACCTCGCCAAGGGGCACCCGGGGGCGCAGGAGTGGGACGACGCGCTGTCGGACGCCCGCTTCGAGTTCCGCTGGGAGGACCAGTTCAACCTGGCGCTGGACCCGGACACGGCGCGCTCGTTCCACGACGAGACGCTGCCCGCCGAGCCGGCGAAGACCGCGCACTTCTGTTCCATGTGCGGGCCGAAGTTCTGCTCGATGAAGATCAGCCAGGACATCCGGCGTGAGCACGGCGGCACGCAGGACGAGATCGAGGCGGGCATGGCGGAGAAGTCCAAGGAGTTCGCCGCCGCCGGCAACCGGGTGTACCTGCCGATCGCCGACTGAGCGCCCGGCGGGCCCCTGTCGGGGGCGGGGCCCGTCGGCCGGGCGGTGACAGAACGGGCAGGACCACCTCAAGACCCCGACCTGCGAGGGCCTCCGGGCGCGCAGGAGCAGGGGCGTCGCCGACCGGTGGGAACACCGGACGACGGAGTTCGTTCCCTTCCGCCCGGCGGACGTGTCCAGGTACCTCCTGCGGGCGGACCGGATGCACCGGTGGGCCCCGCCGGCCCCGGCGCTGTTCCACCTGGCGCTGATCCCCGCCCACGGCCGCGCGTCGGTGGAGCGCGCGGCGGCGCAGGCGGTGCCCCGGCTGCAGGGGTCACTCGGGTGTGTGGTCCGGGCCGCCGAAGTCGGGGCTGGAGAAGTCCGGGCTGGAGAAGCTCGGGCGCGGCCCCGGCGTGGTGCCGCCGTCCGGGCCCGGACTGCTGTAGTCGGGCCGTGAGTACCCCAGGCCGGGCATACGGCCGGCGGGCCGGTGCGGCGCCGGGCCGGGCGGGTCCGGCGGGTCCGTGCCCGGCCCGGCCAGGGCCTCGCGCAGGAACGGCAGGACGCCCCGCTCCAGCAGGGCGTGGCGCCATGCTTCCCTGGCCCGGGCGACCTCCTCCGGCAGCTCGTTCCCCCGGTCCGCGAAGAACGCCGTCGAGCCGTTGCGCAGAGCCGCCAGCAGCAGCCCGGCCGCGGCGACCAGGATGCCCGCCGCCGTGAGCGCCCCGAAGAGCCAGCCCACCGTCAGCAGGGTCCGGGCGAAGGCGGGTTCGGGCGTGAGCAGCGTGAGCAGGGAGCCGACGATCAGGAAGACGGCCGCGGCGGTTCCCGCGAGCAGCGGCGTCAGGACGGCGGCGACGGCGACGGCGCCCGCGCCCGTCGTCTCGGCGCCCTCCCCCAGGGGGAGGGCGCGGCCGGCGCGGCCGGCCGCCGCGGGAGGTGTGCGTACTCCCTGGCGGACCTTGACGTAGTGGTCGTACTCGGCGGCCGCGGCGGCGGCGATGAGCGCGCTGGCGTCCATCGCCATGGTGCGCAGCTGTGCGGTGGTGAGCCGCTGCCCGGCAGCGGCCGGATCCGGACGGTGACGAGCGGTGCGCAGTGCCTCGTCGAGGACGCCTTCGAATTCCGGGCGGTCCTCGGCCAGCAGGTGCGGAGCGCTGCTGTTCATGTGCATCCCCCGATGCTCCGTAGGGCCGTACAGCCCGCTCCGGGCGGGCGGTTGGGCGGAAACGGAGGAGAGCCTGCTACGGATAAGCCGATGGTAGAGCGCTCATGGCAGGGGGTGACAGGGGGTTTCCGGAAATAGGGACCAGTGGTAAGTGCGGCGTGGATATGGCCGCGTCCTCCCCGGCCCGGGTCAGCCGTGCAGGGGGAGCCGGACCACCAGCAGCTTTCCGGCCATGGTCACGCCGCCGTCCATGGCGATGGCGAGCCCGTCGGCGTACACGTGAGGCCCTTCGACGACCGGCCCCGCGTTCTCGCCGCCGTTGTCCGCGCTCTCGTTGCCCACCTCTCCCAGCAGGTAGGGGATGGGGCTGTGACCGTGGACGATGCGTTCGCCGCCGTACGCGCCGAGCAGCTCGCGCACCGCCTGGGCGCCGCCCTCGTCACGGAAGGCGAAGCGCTTGGTGAACTTGCGGAAGACGTCCCAGCACTCGTCGGCGTCGTTGCGCGTGAGGATGTCGTGGACGGTGTCGTTCACGTCCTCGATGGTGTGGCCGTAGTCGAGGTAGGCCGTCGTGTCGGAGTGCGTCAGCAGGTGCGCGTCCTCCAGTGCCACCGCGTCGAGGCGGGACATCCACTGGAGGTGTACGTCCTGGAGGCGGTCCATGTCGGACTTCTGGCCGCCGTTGAGCAGCCAGGCGGCCTGGAAGGTAGCCGTTCCCGCACCGGAGTTGACGGGGGTGTCGCCGAACCGTTTGGCGCCGATGAGCAGCAGCTCGTGGTTGCCCATCAGGGCCTTGCAGTAGCCGCCTGCGGCCGCGGCCTCGGCGGACAGCCGCATCACGAGGTCGATGACGCCGATGCCGTCGGGCCCGCGGTCGGTGAAGTCGCCGAGGAACCAGAGCCGGGCGTTGCCGGCGGCCCAGCGGCCCTCGGCGTCGACGAGTCCCTGCTCCGCGAGGGCGGCGAGCAGTTCGGTGAGGTAGCCGTGCACGTCGCCCACGACGAAGAGCGGCCCGAGCCCTTCGCCGGCGGCGGGCCGCGGCTCGGGTCCGGTCTGCGCGGTCATCCGGACCGTGTCGCCCGGGCCGCCGCGGCTGATCACCGGCAGGTCGCGCTGCGTGGGGGTGTACCCCTCCGGCTCCTCGTCGGGGGCGTAGGCGCTCCCGACGGCGTGCGGGTGCGGCGCGTGCGCGGGAATGGGGGGCTGTGCGTACGGCGGTACGCGGAAGTCCCGCAATGTAGCCGTCCGCACTGCGGGTCCCTGACCGGCCCCCTGTGTCATCGACCCCTCCACCACCGTCGCGCGCCGCCGTACACCTTCCGGCCCCACCTGGTCGTGGTGGGTCCGCGGTGTCGTGCGCCCATCATAGGAATGCGGCTCGTCCTCTGTGACGCACCAGGGGTGGTGAATCCGGATGCGCACGTGGTTCTCTGCTGGTTTCGCCCGAATTGGGGAGTTCAGTCCCCGGAAGGTGAGCGCGGTGGGCTCACCTTGGTGCGGGGCGGCCGGCGCTGCGAGGAGGTCCGGACGATGAGTTCGGTCGGTATGACCTGCTCGACGGGACCGTCGGGGTTGACGCCCTCGATGGCGTCGATGAGGAGCTGGACGACGGCCGTGCCGATCCTGCGCGGCTTCAGCGAGAGCGTGGTGACGGGCGGTTCGGTGGCGGCGTACACGGTGGATTCGCTGCAGCAGACGAGCAGCAGGTCCTCGGGGACGCGCAGTCCGTAGCGGCGGGCGGCGGCGAGCAGGTCGGTGCCGTTGGGGTCGAAGAGGCCGTAGACGGCGTCGGGCCGGTCCGGGCGGGCCAGCAGCCGGTCGGCGGCGACGGCGCCCGCGCACGGGTCGTGGGCCGGGTAGGACTCGTACACCGGGTCCTGGCCGACGCGCTCGCACCAGCACAGGTACGCGTCGGTGGACAGGCGGGTGTAGGTGTCGGTGGTGTTGCCGGTGAGCAGTCCGATGCGGCGGGCTCCGGCGTCGGCGAGGTGGTCGAGCAGGCCGAGGACGGCTGCTTCGTGGTCGTTGTCGACCCAGGCGGTCACGGGCAGGGTGCCGGCGGGCCGGCCGTCGGAGACGACGGGAAGGCCCTGGCGTACGAGCTCGGTGACGACCGCGTCCTGGTCGGACGGGTCGATGACGACGGTGCCGTCGAGGGCGACGTTCGACCAGACGTCGTGCCGGGAGGTGGCGGGGAGGATGACGAGGGCGTATCCGCGGGCGAGCGCGGCGGACGTGGCGGCTCTGGCCATCTCGGCGAAGTAGGGGAACTCCGTGAAGGTGAAAGGTTCATCCCCGTAGGTGGTCACGGTCAGGCCGATGAGGCCCGACTTGCCGGTACGGAGGGTGCGGGCCGCCGCGGAGGGGCGGTAGCCCAGTCTCTCGGCGACCTCGCGGACATGGCTGCGGGTGGCGTCCGGGAGCCGGCCCTTGCCGTTGAGCGCGTCCGAGACCGTCGTGATGGAGACACCGGCTGCGGCGGCGACGTCCCGAATGCCCGCTCGTCCCGACCGGGTGCTCCGCCGGTGGGTTTCCGTCCGGCTCACCTGATGCTTCCCTGCTGCTGTCATGGCGAGCCGATAGTAGGGCTCGGGCAGGTGGTTAGGGCGGGTGCATATGCAGGCGTTGACAGGTACGTTTCTGCAAGGCTCCGTCCCGTTAATAACCTTGGATTACAAGGGAGTTGGCGAGAAACGCGAACCATTGGCACGTGTCGATCGGCACGTGCCTGCCCAGTGGCCCATGTCTCGAAGAGGTCTCAACTCACCTTCACGAGGGACGCGCGCCACGGAGTGGGCCAGGGGCGCGCGCCAGGGCGGCGAGCGCTCCCCCCTGTTCTGTGCGCCTGCCATTCGCAGGAGGCCGCAATCCTCATAAGGTGAGCAGCATTGGCGGTACGTACGGTCGAGGAGGACCCGAAGTGAGCGAGACGAACCCCAAGCTGCGCGCGGTGCTGGACGGCATCCCCACTTACAAGCCGGGGAAGCCTGCCGCCGCCGGGGGACCGGTGGCGTACAAGCTGTCCTCCAACGAGAACCCGTATCCGCCGCTGCCCGGTGTGCTGGACGACGTGATCGCCGCGGCCGGGAGCCTCAACCGCTACCCGGACATGGCCTGCACCGGCCTGATGAACGAACTGGCGAACCGGTTCGGGGTGCCCGTGTCGCACCTGGCGACCGGCACCGGGTCGGTCGGGGTCGCGCAGTCGCTGCTCCAGGCGACCTCGGGCCCCGGCGACGAGGTGATCTACGCCTGGCGGTCCTTCGAGGCGTACCCGATCATCACGCGGATCAGCGGCGCCACGGCGGTGGAGGTGCCGCTGACCGACGGTGACGTGCACGACCTGGACGCCATGGCCGACGCGGTCACCGGGCGGACCCGGCTGATCTTCGTCTGCAACCCGAACAACCCGACCGGCACGGCGGTGCGCGGGGCCGAGCTGGAGCGGTTCCTGGACCGGGTGCCCTCGGACGTGCTGGTGGTGCTGGACGAGGCGTACCGGGAGTTCGTCCGGGACGAGGAGGTGCCCGACGGCATCGAGCTCTACCGCGACCGCCCCAACGTGGCGGTGCTGCGCACCTTCTCCAAGGCGTACGGGCTGGCCGGACTGCGGGTCGGCTTCGCCGTCGCGCACGAGCCGGTGGCGGCCGCGCTGCGCAAGACGGCGGTGCCCTTCGGTGTGAGCCAGCTGGCGCAGGACGCGGCGGTCGCCTCGCTGCGGGCCGAGGACGAGCTGCTCGGGCGGGTCGGCTCGCTGGTCTGCGAGCGCACGCGGGTGTACGAGGCGCTGGTCAAGCAGGGCTGGACCGTGCCGGACACACAGGCGAACTTCGTCTGGCTGCGACTGGGGGAGCGTACGGCCGACTTCGCGGCGGCCTGCGAGAAGGCCGGCGTCGTCGTCAGGCCCTTCGCGGGCGAGGGGCTGCGGATCACGATCGGCGAGGCGGAGGCCAACGACATCCTGCTGCACACCGCGGAGGCGTTCCGCAGGGAGCTGTAAGTCACACGCTCCGCCCCGTCCGAGGGCCTTGCCTTGGTTGTTGTGGCTGAATCGCCCTTTACTCCTTGCTTTCCTGTGCCCTCGTGTGCCTTTTCGGAGGTGTTCGGGGGCACAGTTGTACCCCCCGGCTGGATGCCGCGCAGTGCGTGTGCGCCATACTGTTGCTTGTGAATGTGAACGCGTTCACAAGCTCCACAAGCTCCGAGGCGATACGAAGGAGAAGGCGACGTGGACCTAGCTCTGGCGCCGGAGACTCTCGCGCGATGGCAGTTCGGCATCACCACCGTCTACCACTTCCTTTTTGTCCCCCTGACGATCTCGCTGGCCGCGCTCACCGCGGGGCTGGAGACGGCCTGGGTGCGTACGCAGAAGGAGAAGTACCTCAGGGCCACGAAGTTCTGGGGCAAGCTCTTCCTGATCAACATCGCGATGGGTGTCGTCACCGGCATCGTCCAGGAGTTCCAGTTCGGCATGAACTGGTCCGACTACTCGCGCTTCGTCGGTGACGTCTTCGGGGCGCCGCTGGCCTTCGAGGCGCTGATCGCCTTCTTCTTCGAGTCCACCTTCATCGGACTGTGGATCTTCGGCTGGGACAAGCTGCCCAAGAAGCTCCACGCGGCCTGCATGTGGATGGTCTCGATCGGCACCCTGCTGTCGGCGTACTTCATCCTGGCGGCCAACTCCTGGATGCAGCACCCCGTCGGCTATCGGATCAACGAGGAGAAGGGCCGCGCCGAGCTCACCGACTTCTGGCTGGTCCTGACCCAGAACACCGCCCTCAACCAGGTCTTCCACAGCTTCTCGGCGGCCTTCCTGACGGGTGGCGCCTTCATGGTGGGCATCGCCGCCTTCCACCTGATGCGCAAGAAGCACGTCCCGGTGATGCGGACGTCGCTGCGGCTCGGCCTGGTCACCCTGACGGTCGGCGGTCTGCTCACCGCGGTCAGCGGCGACACCCTCGGCAAGGTCATGTACGAGCAGCAGCCGATGAAGATGGCCGCCGCCGAGGCGCTGTGGGACGGCGAGAGCCCGGCGCCCTTCTCCGTCTTCGCGTACGGGGACGTCGACAAGGGGCACAACAAGGTCGCCCTGGAGATACCCGGCCTGCTGTCCTTCCTGGCCCACAGCGACTTCGAGTCCTACGTGCCCGGCATCAACGACACCAATGAGGCCCTGCAGGAGAAGTTCGGCCCCGGTGACTACAAGCCCATCGTCCCCGTCGCCTACTGGGGCTTCCGCTGGATGATCGGCTTCGGCATGGCGTCCTTCTCCCTCGGACTGCTGGGGCTGTGGCTCACGCGGAAGAAGTTCCTGCTGCCGGCCGCCCTGCTGACCGGGGAGGAGGAGGTGCCGCACCTGGTGCTGCTGAGGCAGCCGCTCGGGCCGAGGCTCACCCGGCTGTACTGGCTCCTGGCCCTGTGGACGATGGCGTTCCCGCTGATCGCCAACTCGTGGGGCTGGATCTTCACCGAGATGGGGCGGCAGCCCTGGGTCGTCTACGGCGTGATGCAGACCCGCGACGCGGTCTCCCCCGGTGTGTCCCAGGCGGAGATCATCACCTCGATGGTCGCCTTCACCCTGCTGTACGCCGTCCTGGCCGTCATCGAGGTCAAGCTGCTCGTCAAGTACGTCAAGGCCGGACCGCCCGAGCTCAGCACGGCCGACCTGAACCCGCCCACGAAGATCGGCGGCGACGTGCGTGACGCCGACAAGCCGATGGCCTTCTCGTACTAGGCCGAGGGAGCTGCACAGTCATGGAACTGCACGACGTCTGGTTCGTCCTGATCGCCGTCCTGTGGACCGGCTACTTCTTCCTGGAGGGCTTCGACTTCGGGATCGGCGTTCTCACCAAGCTGCTGGCCCGCGACCGGACCGAGAAGCGGGTACTGATCAACACGATCGGCCCCGTCTGGGACGGCAACGAGGTGTGGCTGCTGAGCGCGGGCGGCGCGACCTTCGCCGCCTTTCCCGAGTGGTACGCCACGCTCTTCTCCGGGTTCTACCTGCCGCTGCTGCTGATCCTGCTCTGCCTGATCGTGCGCGGCGTCGCGTTCGAGTACCGGGTCAAGCGCAGCGAGGAGCGCTGGCAGGCCAACTGGGAGCACGCGATCTTCTGGACCTCGTTGCTGCCCGCGTTCCTGTGGGGCGTCGCCTTCGGCAACATCGTGCGCGGCGTGAAGATCGACGCCGAGATGGAGTACGTCGGCACCCTGGGCGACCTGCTCAACCCGTACGCGCTGCTGGGCGGGCTCGTCACGCTGAGCCTCTTCACCTTCCATGGCGCGGTCTTCGCGGGGCTCAAGACGCTCGGTGACATCCGGGAGCGGGCGCGCAAGCTCGCGCTCGGGCTCGGGGCCGTCACCGGGGTGCTGGCGCTCGCCTTCCTGGGCTGGACGCAGGCGGACGACGGCGGCGCGGCGAGCCTGGTCGCGATGGCCGTGGCGGTGCTGGCCCTGGTCGCGGCGGTCGGGTTCACGGCGGCGGGGCGCGAAGGCTGGGCGTTCGGGCTCTCGGGGGTGACCGTCGTGGCCGCGGTCGCGATGCTGTTCCTGACGCTGTTCCCGAACGTCATGCCTTCCTCGCTGAACGACGCGTGGAGCCTCACGGTCACCAACGCCTCGTCCACGCCGTACACCTTGAAGATCATGACCTGGTGCGCCGGGATCGCGATGCCGGTGGTGCTGCTGTACCAGGGCTGGACGTACTGGGTGTTCCGTAAGCGGATCGGCACGCAGCACATCGCCGATGCGCACTAGTGGGAGATGTTTCACGTGAAACCGATCGACCCGCGTCTGCTCCGGTACGCCCGCGCCACGCGCCTCTTCCTGGGAGCCGTGGTGGTCCTCGGCCTTGCCGGGGCGGGCCTGGTCATCGCCCAGGCGATGCTCGTCGCCGAGGTGGTGGTGGGCGCGTTCCAGCGGGGGCTCGACGGCCCGGAGCTGCGTACACCGCTGATGCTTCTGGCGGCGGTCGCGGTGGGACGGGCCCTGGTGGCGTGGCTGACGGAACTCGCCGCGCACCGGGCGAGCGCGGCGGTCAAGTCCGAGCTGCGGGGGCGGCTGCTGGAGCGGGCCGTCGCGCTGGGGCCCGGCTGGCTGACGGGAGACGGGGTCTCCCCTGCTCGAGCGGAGCCGAGAGCCCGGGGAAGGGCGGGGTCGCTGGCGGCGCTGGCGACGCGGGGCGTCGACGCGCTGGACGACTACTTCTCGCGGTACCTGCCGCAGCTCGGGCTCGCGGTCGTCGTACCCGTGGCGGTGCTCGCGCGGATCGTCACCGAGGACTGGATCTCGGCGGCGGTGATCGTGGTGACGCTGCCGCTCATTCCGCTCTTCATGATCCTGATCGGGTGGGCCACCCAGGCGCGGACGGACCGGCAGTGGCGGCTGCTCTCGCGGCTGTCCGGGCACTTCCTGGACGTGGTGGCCGGGCTGCCGACGCTCAAGGTCTTCGGGCGGGCGAAGGCGCAGGCCGAGTCGATCCGGTCGATCACGGCCGAGTACCGGCAGGCCACCATGCGGACGCTGCGTATCGCCTTCCTGTCGTCGTTCGCACTGGAGCTGCTGGCGACGCTGTCGGTGGCGCTGGTCGCGGTGGGCATCGGTATGCGGCTGGTGCACGGGGACCTGGATCTGTACACGGGTCTGGTGATCCTGGTGCTGGCGCCCGAGGCGTACCTGCCGCTGCGGCAGGTGGGGGCGCAGTACCACGCGGCGGCGGAGGGGCTGGCCGCCGCGGAGGAGATCTTCGAGGTTCTGGAGACGCAGCCGCGAGGGCCGGCGGGTGACGCGGACGCTCCCGCGGGGCCGCTGCGGGTCGAGGGGGTGACGGTCCGGCACGCGGGGCGGACCGAGGCGTCGCTGGACTCGGCGTCGCTGGTCGTGGGGGAGGGCGAGACGGTCGCCGTCGTCGGGCCGAGCGGGGTCGGCAAGAGCACGCTGCTGAACGTGCTGCTGGGGTTTGCCCCGGTGGACGAGGGGCGTGTGGTCGTCGGCGAAGGGCCGGGCGCGGTGGACCTGGCGGACGTGTCGATGGAGCGGTGGCGCGAGCGGATCGCGTGGGTGCCGCAGCGGCCGCACCTCTTCGCGGGAACGGTCGCCGAGAACGTACGGCTGGCGCGGCCGGAGGCGGACGACGCGGCGGTGGAGACGGCGTTGCGGGACGCGGGGGCGTACGACTTCGTGGCCGCGCTCCCCCAGGGCGCCGAGACGCGGCTCGGGGAGGACGGCGCCGGTCTCTCGGCCGGACAGTGCCAACGGCTCGCCCTCGCCCGGGCGTTCCTCGCGGACCGGCCGCTGCTGCTGCTCGACGAGCCGACGGCGAACCTGGACGGCGAGACGGAAGCGGGGATCGTCGAGGCGGTACGGAGGCTGGCGGCGGGGCGGACCGTGGTGCTGGTCGTGCACCGGCCGGCGCTGCTGGCCGTGGCGGACCGGGTGGTGGAACTGACCCGGCCGTGCGAGGCGGACGCGGGTGTGCGGGACGCGCTTTCCCTCGGGGCGGAAGGGTCTCTGGCCCTCCCGCCCGTCGGCGGGGCGACGGCGGGTGCTCCGGTGGGGCCGGTGGCTTCCGTGGCGTCGGTGGAGCCGGTGGTGTCGGTGGAGCCGGTGGGTGTGGGTGGTGGCCCCGTGGCGGCAGCGGGCGCGGCCGGTTCCGGTGGGCGTGGGGTGCTGGGGAGGGTCCGGGAAGCCGCCGGGGAGCTGCGGGGGCGGCTGGGGCTCGCGCTGGGGCTCGGAAGCCTCGCGCTCGGATCGGCCGTCGGGCTCATGGCCGTGTCCGGGTGGCTGATCTCGCGCGCTTCCGAGCAGCCCCCGGTGCTCTATCTGATGATGGCGGTCACCGCGACCCGGGCCTTCGGCATCGGGCGGGCCGTCTTCCGTTACGCCGAGCGGCTCGTGTCGCACGACGCCGTGCTGCGGATGCTCGCCGAGATGCGCGTCGCCGTGTACCGGCGGCTGGAGCGGATCGCACCCGCCGGGCTGCGCGAGACCCGGCGCGGTGATCTGCTGTCCAGGCTGGTCGCGGACGTGGACGCGCTCCAGGACTACTGGCTGCGGTGGCTGCTGCCCGTCGGGACGGCGGTCGTCGTGAGCGCGGGGGCTGTCGGGTTCACCGCGTGGCTGCTGCCCGAGGCCGGTGCGGTGCTGGCCGCCGGGCTGCTCGTCGCCGGGGTGGGCGTGCCGTGGCTGAGCGGGGCGTGTGCCCGGCGGGCCGAACGGCAGTTGGCGCCCGCGCGCGGAGCGCTGGCGACGCGCGTCGTCGACCTGCTCGGCGCAGCGGCCGAGCTGACCGTCGCGGGCGCGCTGAAGCGGCGTGTCCAGGGCGTCCGGGAAGCGGACGGGGCACTGACGCGGATCGCCTCGCGGAGTGCGACCGCCACCGCCCTCGGCGGCGGGCTCTCCTCGCTGGCCTGCGGGCTGACCGTCGTGTTCGCCGCGCTCACCGGGGTGCAGGCGGTACAGGAGGGGCGGCTGTCGGGGGTGACGCTGGCGGTGGTCGTGCTGACTCCGCTGGCCGCCTTCGAGGCCGTCACCGGACTTCCGCTCGCCGTGCAGTACCGCCGGCGCGTCAAGCACAGTGCGGAGCGCGTGTACGAGGTGCTGGACGCGCCGGTGCCGGTGCACGAGCCGCACACCCCCGCCGTCCGGCCCGCGTCGCCGTTCCCGCTGGAGGTGCGCGGGCTGAGCGCCCGGTACGCCGGGCAGGAGCGGGACGCGCTGTCCGGCCTCGACCTCACGCTGGAAGCGGGCAGGCGCATCGCCGTGGTCGGCGCTTCCGGCGCGGGGAAGACGACGCTCGCGCAGGTGCTGCTGCGCTTCCTGGACGCGCGGGCGGGGACGTACACGCTCGGCGGGACGGACGCCGCCGAGCTGGACGGCGACGACGTGCGCGGGCTCGTCGGCCTGTGCGCGCAGGACGCGCACATCTTCGACAGCTCGGTACGCGAGAACCTCAGGCTGGCCCGGACCGACGCGACCGAGGAGCAGCTGAGGGGCGCCCTCGCTGCCGCCCGGCTGCTGACCTGGGTGGACGGCCTGCCCGACGGCCTCGACACGATGACCGGCGAACACGGCGCCCGCCTCTCGGGCGGCCAGCGCCAGCGTCTCGCGCTGGCCCGCGCCCTCCTCGCCGACTTCCCCGTACTCGTGCTCGACGAGCCCGCCGAGCACCTCGACCTGGCGACGGCGGACGCGCTGACGGTCGACCTGCTCAGGGCCACCGAGGGGCGTACGACGCTGATCATCACGCACCGGCTCCGGGGACTGGAGGCCGTGGACGAGGTGATCGTGCTGGACGACGGGCGCGTCGTGCAGCGGGGTGGGTACGCGGCGCTGGTGGAGGCCGAGGGGCCGCTGCGGCGGATGCTGGAGCGTGAACGGGAGGCCGAACCGGTCTGACCGGTCGACCGGTCGTATCGGCCTGACCGGATGAACCGCTGTACACCCGGCTTTTCGCCCGAAACGGTACTTCCTTACTAGGCTCGGGGGCATGCCAGTGCACGACGTGCCGGAACCGGAAGACCACCGCGAAGCCGCCGCGAAGGCGACCCGCGGCCTGCTGGGCCTCTCCACCGAACTCACCGCGCGCGTGCCCCAGCTGCTGGAGGCCATGCGGTCCGTCGGTACGGGGCTCGAACTGCACTCCACCCTCGACCGGATCTGCGAGACCGCCGCGGAACTCGCCGACGCCCGGTACGCGGCGATCGGCGTCGTCGACCAGGAGCGCGACGGGCTGTCCGACTTCGTGACGTACGGCGTGACCCAGGCGCAGGCCCAGCGGATCGGGCGGCTGCCGGACGGTCACCAGGGGCTGCTGGGCGCCCTGGTCCAGCACCCCGAACCGGTGCTGCTCGGCGACCTGACGACCGACCCGCGCTTCGCCGGATTTCCGGCGCACCACCCGGTGATGCGGACCTTCCTGGGCGTCCCCATCCGCGTACAGGGCGAGATCTTCGGCAACCTCTACCTCGCCGGGAAGCACGGCGGAGCCGAGTTCGACGACTACGACCTGCACATGGTCCGGGTGCTGGCCACGGAGGCCGGGATCGCCATCGGCAACGCCCGGCTGTACGAGGCGGCCCGGCAGCGCGAGCGCTGGATCGACGGGTCCGTCGCCGTCACCACCGCGCTCCTGTCGGGCGGCGACGCCGACGACGCGCTCACCGTCGTCGCGGAACAGGCCCGCCACCTCGCCGACTCGGCCGCCGCGATGGTGCTGCTGCCCGCCGAGGAGGGCGGCCTGGAGATCGTCGCGGTCTCGGCCGACGAACCGTCCGAGTCGCTCGGCGTGGTTCTCCCGCCGGAGAGCCCGGTCGTCGCGCGGCTTCTCGACGGCGAGGCGGTGTTCATCGGCGCCCCGGCCGGTGACTCGGCCGGCGGCCCGGCGGGTGACCTGACCGGTGGTCCGGCCGGTGACCCCCTCATGATCACGAGGATGGCGCAGCGGTACGGACCGTGCATGCTGCTGCCGCTGCGCAGCGGCAGCCGGGTGCTGGGCGCCCTCGCCACCCCGCGCGCGCGGGGCGGGAAGCCGTTCACGGAGTCGGAGCGGACGCTGGCCACGCAGTTCGCCTCGCAGGCCGCGCTCGCGCTGATGATGGCGGAGACGCAGCGGGACCGGGAGCGGCTCGCGGTGTACGAGGACCGCGACCGGATCGCCCGCGATCTGCACGACCTGGTCGTCCAGCGGCTGTTCGCCACGGGACTGATGCTGGAGAGCGCGCAGCGCAGGTCCGTCGTGCCCGAGGTGCGGGCCGGGGTGGGCAAGGCGGTGGACGAGCTGGACGTGACCATCCAGGAGATCCGTACGGCCATCTTCGCGCTCCAGCAGGGTCCGGCCGAGGCGCCCGTGGGGCTGCGCACGCGCGTACTGCGGGAGATCAATATGGCGGCCGTGCCGCTGGGCTTCAGGCCCGCGCACCGCTTCGTCGGCCCGGTCGACGCGCTGGTCGGCGAGCTCACCGGCAAGAATCTCGTCGCGGCGCTGCGCGAGGCGCTGTCCAACGTCTTCCGGCACGCGCGGGCGTCCCGTGTCGAAGTCGTCGTCGACGCCACCGCCGAGCTGGCGGACGGCAGCCGGGGGGTGCGGCTCTCGGTCGCGGACGACGGTGTCGGCATCCCGGAGGGCGGCCGGCGCAGCGGACTGCGCAACCTCAAGCGGCGCGCCGAGTCCCTGGGCGGTACGAGCCGGTGCGGGTCGGGGCTCCGGGAGGGCGGCGGGGGCACGACGGTGGTGTGGGAAGCACCGCTGCAGCGCCCCCGCAGCGCCCCGGGTACGCCGGATGGCGGGACGACACCCCGGTGACGTGGCCCTGGTACCCGCGATCGCGGGGTGGCCGGGACACGATCCGTGAATGCACCTCGGACCCTGCCAGCGGCTGCTCGTGCCGGTGCTGTGCGTGCTTCTGTGGTTTCCCGCGCCCGCTGCTGTCGCCGCCGCTCCTCTCACCCGTGCCTCCGCCGTGCCGGGTTCTGCTCCGGCCGGTGACGACTCCCCCTCCGACGGGCCCGCCATCGGCGCCGAGGTGGCGCGGCTGTACGAAGAGGCCGCCCGGGCCGTCGAGGCGTACGAGCGCGGCAGGCGCGAGGCCCGGAGCCAGCGGGCGAAGGCGCTGCGCCTGGAGCGGCTGATCGAGAAGGAGCGGCGCGAGATGGAGGGACTGCGCGGGGACGTGGGCCGGATCGCGCGTGCCCGGTACCGGGCCGGCGGCGGAGGCATCGTGTACGCGGCGAAACTGCTGCTCGCCGACGATCCGCAGGAGGTGGTGGACAGCCACCGGCTCGCCCGGCAGGCCGGGCTGGCCGTGACCCGGACGCTGCACCGGGCCGAGCGGGCCGAGCGCAGGCTCCTCGAGGACGAGCGGCGGGCGACCGCTGCCTGGCGCGATCTCGACGTCCGTACGCTGCGGCTCGCGTCGGTCAAACGGGGCATCGCGGCGAAGCTGGAGGACGCCCGGTGGCAGCTCCAGGGCGAGGCGGACCGCAGTGTCGCGGCGGGGCGCTGCGCCGGCGCCGTACGGCGGGAGGAGGGGGAACCACCCGCCACGCCCACGTGGGTGACCCCCGTGAAGGAGTACGAGCTGTCCGCCGGGTTCGGCGGTACGGGGGCGCGCTGGAGGAGCCGGCACACCGGGCAGGACTTCGCCGTGGACATCGGCACACCGGTGCGGGCCGTCGGCGCGGGACGTGTCGTTTCCGTCTCCTGCGGCGGCGGTTTCGGGATCGAGGTGGTGCTCGGGCACCCGGACGGCTACTACACGCAGTACGCGCACCTGGCCGGGGTCATGGTCGACCAGGGGGAGCGGGTGCGTACCGGACAGTGGATCGGGCAGGCCGGCACCACCGGCAACTCCTCGGGGCCGCACCTGCACTTCGAGGTGCGGCTCACCCCCCACATGGGGTCGGCGATCGCCCCGGGACCGTGGATGCGTGAGCGCGGGGCGGGTTTCTGAGGGCCGGTCCGGGGGCCTCACCCGGCTACAGGCCGGCCAGGATCCGCTCGATGACCACCGCGACACCGTCGTCGTTGTTCGCGACGGTACGGCCGGACGCCGCGGCCACCACGGCCGGATGCGCGTTGCCCATCGCGTACGACGTGCCCGCCCAGGACAGCATCTCCACGTCGTTCGGCATGTCGCCGAAGGCCACGACCTCCGCGGGCGAGATGCCGCGCTCCGCGCAGCACTGGGCCAGGGTGCTGGCCTTGGAGACGCCGTAACCGCTGATCTCCAGGAGGGCGGTCGGGCTGGAGCGGGTGATGGACGCGCGCTCGTCCGCCGTGGCACGGGCCAGGGCGAGGAAGTCGTCGGGGGTCAGCTCGGCGTGGTGGGCGAGCAGTTTGATCACCGGGGCCCCGGAACCGGGGGCCGCCTCGTGGAGGAGCTCCTCGGCCACGGCCACGGTCGCGCCCGGGTCGAGGTGGAACGGCGGGTACTCGGGCTCGTAGTGGATGCCGGTGGAGAGCTCGACCGCGAAGGAGGTGCCGGGGGCGGCGGCCCGCAGCGCGAGCACGACGGCGAGGGCGTCCTCGCGGGCCAGCGGGCGGACCTGGACCAGCTCGCCGCCCGCGTGCAGGTCGACGACGGCGGCGCCGTTGGCGCAGATCGCCAGGCCGTGGCCGTGGACGTGATCGCTGACCACGTCCATCCAGCGGGCCGGGCGGCCGGTGACGAAGAAGACCTCGATGCCGGCCCGCTCGGCGGCGGCGAGCGCGGCGACCGTACGGTCCGACACGGACTTGTCGTCGTGCAGCAGCGTGCCGTCGAGGTCGGTCGCGATCAGCCGCGGGGTGATGGTGCCGGCCGGGGCCGGCCGGGCCTGCTGGGGGTCGGTAGCTGAGGTCACGGATCCATCTTCCCGTATGGGGTGCACGGGCGTGCGAGGGGACGCACATGTGAGAGCCTCCCCACAGAGCCGGCCGGCCGCCGGCCCGCCCCCGTCCGTCGCGCTGCGGGAGGGGGACCCCGCGATCACCCGCCTCCGCGGCCCGTGACCCTGCGCCCCGCGCCTCGCGTTCGCTCCGGCGGGCGCGGCTTCCGCCCTGGTTCCTGGCCCCTGGTCCCTGGTTTCTGGCACGGTTTCCGGAACGGCCCGGCGGTGGCCGGGGCGTGCGGCGTAGGGTCGGGGGATGCGTCTGAGTACCGTGATCCTTCCCATCCACCGTTGGTCAGAGGGCGGGCGTGACGCGTGGCAGCGGGCCGAGCGGCTCGGCTTCCACACCGCGTACACCTATGACCACCTGTCCTGGCGGACCTTCCGCGACGGCCCGTGGTTCGGCGCCGTGCCGACCCTGACCGCCGCGGCCGGCGCGACCTCGCGCATGCGGCTGGGCACCCTCGTCACCTCGCCGAACTTCCGCCACCCCGTGACGCTCGCCAAGGAGCTGATCACGCTGGACGACGTGTCCGGCGGACGCGTCACGCTCGGCATAGGTGCCGGCGGCAGCGGATTCGACGCCACCGCGCTCGGCCAGGAGCCGTGGACCCCGCGCGAGCGCGCCGACCGCTTCGGCGAGTTCGTACCGCTCCTGGACCGGTTGCTCACCGAGCCCGCCGTCACCCACACGGGCAAGCACTACTCCGCCGTCGAGGTCCGCAACATCCCCGGATGCGTCCAGGGCCCCAGGCTCCCCTTCGCCGTCGCCGCGACCGGCCCGCGCGGGCTGAAGCTCGCCGCCCGGTACGGCCAGGCCTGGGTGACCACGGGCGACCCGAAGCTCTTCGAGTCCGGTACGCCCGCCCAGTCGGAGGAGGCCGTCCGCGGCCAGATCGCCAAGCTGGGCACCGCCTGTGCCGAGACCGGCCGGGACGCCGGCGAACTCGACAAGATCCTGCTCACCGGCTTCACACCGGAACGAAACGGTCCGCTGAAGTCCCTCGACGCCTTCGTCGACTTCGCGGGCAGGTACTTCGCGCTCGGCTTCACCGAGATCGCGCTCCACGCACCGATCCCCGACGCGGACTTCGCGGCCGACGAGAAAGTCTTCGAACGGATCGCGACGGAGGCACTGTCCCAGCTCAGTTCCTGACCATCCGGCCGAGGCGCGGGCTGAGGCACGGGCCGAGGCACCGGCTGAGACATGGGCCGGGACACGGGTGGAGACATTCCCCGGTGGGAAAGCGCCGGTGTTCCGTGCCGGAGATCATGCGGTGTGCCTAGGCTGGCCCGTATGGACGGGGAGACGGTTCTGGCGGCCCTCGGGGCCGAATCGCAGCGCCTGTACGAGAGGGTCTGCGGGATCCCGGAAAGGGAGTGGGACCGGCCGAGTCCGTGCGGCCCCTGGACCGTGCGCGAGGTGGTCGCCCACCTGACGACCGCCGTCGGCCGGACCGGTGACATGCTGGCCGAGCCCGAGCCCGAGCCGTCCGGTGTCCTGGTGACGGCCGCCGGTTACTACGCGCCGGACGAGCGCTTCTCGCCGCGGAGCAACGACCTGCGGGTCCAGACCGCCCAGGAGTGCGCCGCCGCGTACGCCGACGGCCGGGCCCTCGCCGAGCACTTCGACGCCGTCTGGCGCTCCGTGACCACTGCCTGCGCCAAGGAGCCGCCGGAGCGCCAGGTCCGTACCCGGCACGGCGACCCGATGCTGCTGTCCGACTTCCTCGTCACGCGGGTCGTCGAGGTGTGCGTGCACGGTTTCGACGTCGCGGCGGGGCTCGGTCACCAGCCGTGGCCGACCGGGGAGGCGGCGGACGTGGTGGCGCGGCTGCTGCTGGACGGACGCCCGTACGACCGGCCGGTCACGGTGTCGGGGGCGGGCTGGGGCCGTACGAAGTTTCTGCGCAAGGCGACCGGCCGGCTGCCGATGTCCGCGACCGAACGCACCGCGGCCGAACGCCAGGGGCTGCGCCGGCTGACACTGGGCTGACGCCGGGCCGGGGCCCGGCGTCAGCGCGGAAAGCGCAGGAACTGCGGCGGTACGGACGAGGTGAGCCATACGCCGTTGTCGCTCACCCGGAACACATGGCCGGCGCGGTGCATGGCCCCGGCGTCGACGCTGATGACGACCGGGCGGCCGCGCCGGGCGCCGACGTGTGCGGCGGTCTCGCGGTCGGGCGAGAGGTGGACGTCGTGACGGGTCATGGCGCACAGGCCCTCGGCCCGGATCGCGTCGAGACTGCGGGCCACGGTGCCGTGGTAGAGGTACGCCGGAGGCTCGGCCTCCGGAAGCCTCAGGTCGACCTCCACCGTGTGCCCCTGGCAGGCACGGATCAGGGGGCCCTCGACCGCGAAGCGCTGTTTGTCGTTGACGGCGACGACATGGTCGAGCTCGGCCCGGGTGAAGGGGAAGCCGTGCTCGGCGGCGGCCCGGAGCAGGGCGTCGATCTCCACCCAGCCGTGCTCGTCGAGCACGATCCCGATCCGCCCGGGCCGGTGCCGAAGATGGGCCGAGAGGTACTTCGACACCTTGGTGGTGCGTCTTCCGTCCATCTCACCAGAGTGCACAGCGAGACGAGCATCACGCCACTTCATTGAACAAGCAGGTTTGCTCCACAGGTAAGTCGTGTTTTGCACAAGGGATGTGACGCTTCTGTGGATAACTGACAAGAGAATTCAGGGTGTTTCGCCGACATCGGCCCTCTGTGCACCGTCTGCGGCAAGTGCATCCAATGTCCTGGCCCGCACCTCCCGCTCGGTCGCTGCGGTGATGAATGCCGCCGCGCGGGCGGGACCGACCAGTGCGCGGACAGCGCGCACGGTCTCCTCCGGAAGCGTCACCGTGACGGACTCCGGCTCGGCGGCGGGCGAGGTGGCGGGCGGGGGTGAGGGCGGGGGTGTGGGCGGGGTGGCCGTGCCGAGGTGCTGCTGAAGGCGGCGGGTGGCGAACAACCGCATGGCCCGCGCCAGTTCCGCGTCGACCGTCTGCTGGGCGAGCGGCCGCAGGCGCCGCACCAGCGTCGCCGCGTCCGCCGCGTCCGCGTCCGTGGGCGGGCGGTGGCCGAGACAGCGGGCGAACACGTGCTCGGCGGTGAATTCCAGGAAACGTTCGGCGATGTGCTCCACCTGAACGCGAAGCTCTCTCAGGTGTCCGGAGATCGCAGGCAACGGCACCCCCGCCGCCTGCAACTCGGCCGCCACCGCGAGCTCTTGTGGCGACGGCACCAGGAACTCGTCGTCCCGCCCCGGTACGCGTTCCAGCACTCCCAGCTCCACCGCCTCGTCGATCGCCTTCTCCACCGCCTCGCCCGCCACCGCCTTGCCGACGGCCGCCCCGTCGACCACTTCCCCGTCGACCGCCTCACCGGCCGTCGCGGCCTCGGGCTTCCCGCCGAACCGCTCGGCCAGCTCGGACCGCGAGATCCTGCCCGCCTCCTCGTCCGTCCACGGCCCGCCGACCTCGGTGACGAGCCCGAGCACTCCGCCGAGCCCCTTGCCCGCGTCCCACGCCTCCAGCAGTTCCTTGATGCTCGCCAGGGTGTAGCCGCGTTCGAGAAGGCCGGTGATCTGGCGGAGCCTGGCCAGATGCGTGCCCCCGTACACATTGGACCGGCCGCGCCGTTCCGGTCTGGGCAGCAGCCCGCGGTCCTGGTAGGCGCGGATCGTACGGACCGTGGCACCGCTCAGGTGCGCGAGGTCCTCGATCCGGTACTCCAGGTGCTCCTGGTACTGCCGGCGTTCCGAGCGCTCTTTGTGCCCCTCGGTGCTCACAGCGGCGGATCGATCCGGGCGATCGCGCGCAGGGCCCTCGGCGAGAAGCGCGACAGGAAACGGAGACCGCGGGCCTCGGCCGTCACCGGCACGACCGCTTGATCGCGTACGACGGCCTCCAGCACCGCTTCCGCGACCTTCTCCGGCGGGTAGTTGCGCCGCCCGTACAGCCGCGCGGCCTTCCGCTGCCGGCGCTTCTGCTCCTCCGCCGAGGCTCCGGCGAACCGCGCGGTCGAGGCGATGCCGGTGTTCACGAACCCGGGACAGATCGCGCTGACCCCGATGTCCCGGCCCGCGAACTCGGCCCGCAGGCACTCGCTCAGCATCAGCACCGCCGCCTTCGACGTGCAGTACGCGGGCAGTGTCCTCGACGGCTGGTACGCCGCAGCGGAAGCGGTGTTGACGATGTGGCCGCCCTGGCCGCGCTCGGCCATCTGCCTGCCGAAGAGCCGGCAGCCGTGGATGACACCCCACAGGTTCACGTCGAGGACCTCCTTCCAGTCCTCGGAGGTGGTGTCCAGGAAGGAGCCGGCGAGGCCGATTCCGGCGTTGTTCACCAGGACGTCGACGACGCCGTACTCCGCGGCGACCTTCTCGGCCAGCTTCTCCATCGCCCGCTCGTCGCTGACGTCCACCGTCTCGGCCCACGCCTCGGGGGCGCCGACCAGCCGGGCCGTCTCCGCCGTACGGGCCGCGCCCTCCGCGTCCCGGTCGACGGCCACGATCCGCGCCCCCGCCTCGGCGAACGCGTGGGCGGTGGCCCGCCCGATGCCGCCGGCCGCGCCCGTCACCAGGACGAGTTGCCCGCCGAACCGTTCGGCGTACGGGCCGCTCGCCGGCGCGGACCCGGGCGCCGCCCCCGCCGCGGTCCCCCTGCTCACCGTGTCCTCGTTCGCCGTGACGAACTCGGCGATCCAGGACGCCAGCCGGTCGGGCCGGGTACGCGGCACCCAGTGCTTCGCGGGCAGCGTGCGCCGCACCAGACGCGGCGCCCACCGCTCCAGACCGTCGTACAGCCGCTCGGAGAGGAACATGTCACCGGTCGGTGTGATCAGCTGGACGGGTACGTGGGCGTACGCATCGGCGCGCGGCCGGTGCAGCCGGGCGCGGACGTTGTCCCGGTAGAGCCAGGCGCCGTGCGCCGCGTCCCGGGGCAGTGACGCCGTCGGGTAGTCACCGGCCGCCACCTTCTCCGTCCGCCGGAGGATCCCGGGCCACCGCTTGCCGAGCGGACCGCGCCAGGCCAGCTCCGGCAGGACGGGGGTGTGCAGCATGTACACGTACCAGGACTTGGCGCCCTGCCCGAGCAGCTGGGCCGCCGCGCGCGGGGTCGGCCGCGTCACCCGCTTCCGGATCCAGTGGCCGAAGTGGTCCAGGGACGGGCCGGAGATCGAGGTGAAGGAGGCGACCCTGCCCTCGGTACGCCCGACCGTCACGAACTCCCAGGCCTGCACGGACCCCCAGTCGTGCCCGACCAGGTGCACCGGCCGATCGGGGCTCACCGCGTCCGCGACCGCCAGGAAGTCGTCCGTCAGCTTCTCCAGCGTGAAACCGCCGCGCAGCGGCGCGGGCGCCGTCGACCTGCCGTGCCCTCGCACGTCGTACAGCACCACATGGAAGTGGTCGGCGAGCCGCGCGGCGACCTGCGCCCACACCTCCTTGCTGTCCGGATAGCCGTGCACCAGCACCACGGTCGGCCGCGCCGCGTCGCCCAGTTCGGCGACGCACAGCTCGACCCCGTCCGTGCGCACCCACCGCTCGGTGGCTCCCTCGATACTCACGCCGGCTTCTCCCCCGTCCAGCCCAGTGCCGCACGTGCGGCAGATCGTCGTCGAACCGGAAACCTGACACTGACGAATGTGACCATGCCCGGCGGCGAGGTCAAGGGGCCCGCCGCACCTGTGGAGAACCAAGGCGGAAAGAAGCCTCCGAACCGGCCTCCGAACCGGCCCCCGAACCGGCCTTCCCCTACGGGGCCGTACGCCTCGAGGCGGACACCGATCCAGCCTCCAGGTCTGACGCCTCCTGTGGTGTGCGCCACTACCTTCGAAGACGTGACTGTGATCGCGACCGAAAGCCTGAGCAAGCGGTTCCCGAGGGTGACCGCTCTTGACCGGCTCTCCCTGGACATCGGACCCGGCGTGACCGGTCTGGTGGGCGCCAACGGAGCCGGCAAGTCCACCTTGATCAAGATCCTGCTGGGTCTGTCCCCGGCCACGGAGGGCACGGCCGCCGTGCTCGGCCTCGACGTCGCCACCAGCGGCGGAGCCATCCGCGAGCAGGTCGGCTACATGCCCGAGCACGACGCGCTGCCACCCGACGTCTCGGCCACCGAGTTCGTCGTCCACATGGCACGCATGTCGGGGCTCCCGCCGACCGCCGCCCGTGAGCGCACCGCCGACACCCTGCGCCACGTCGGCCTGTACGAGGAGCGCTACCGACCCATCGGCGGCTACTCGACCGGCATGAAGCAGCGCGTGAAGCTGGCCCAGGCCCTGGTCCACGACCCGAAGCTGGTGCTCCTCGACGAGCCGACCAACGGCCTCGACCCGGTCGGCCGCGACGAGATGCTCGGCCTCATCCGCCGCGTCCACACCGACTTCGGCATCTCGGTGCTGGTGACCTCGCACCTCCTCGGCGAGCTGGAGCGCACCTGCGGCCACGTCGTCGTCATCGACGGCGGCAAGCTGCTCCGCTCCAGCTCCACCAGCGACTTCACGCAGACGACCACCACTCTCGCCGTCGAAGTGACCGACAGCGACACCCACCCGGACGGCACCCGCGCCCTGCGCGAGGCGCTGACCGCCGCGGGAGCGACGCTCCACGCGCGCGGGGAGGACGGTCTGCCGGGCGCGGGCCACATCCTGCTCGTCGAAGCGGCCGGCGAGGAGACGTACGACCTGGTGCGGGACACCGTCGCCGGCCTCGGGGTCGGGCTCGTACGGATGGAACAGCGCCGCCACCGCATCGCGGAGGTCTTCCGCACAGGCGCAGAAACAGACGCAGGAACAAGCACAGACGCAGGAACAAGCACAGACGCAGGAACAAGCACAGGCACAGGCGCTCACGCCGCATCGGACGCCGGGGCCGCCCACGAGCCCTTCGCCGCCGTACAGCAGAAGGGAGGCGGCCGCGATGGCGTCTGACCTCACCGCACCGCCGGGCACCGACCCGACCCGTATCCACAACATCGGCTACCGGTCGTACGACGGACCGCGCCTGGGCCGGGCGTACGCACGCCGTTCGCTCTTCTCGCAGTCCCTGCGCGGCGCGTACGGCCTGGGCCGCAGCGCCAAGTCCAAGGTGCTGCCGATGATCCTCTTCGCGGTGATGTGCCTGGTCGCGGCGATCATCGTCGCGGTCGCCGTCGCCACCCCCGGCATGACGGACCTGCCGCTGGAGTACACGCGGTACGCGATCGTCATGCAGGCCGTCATCGGCCTCTACCTGGCCTCCCAGGCCCCGCAGTCCGTCTCGCGCGACCTGCGCTTCAAAACCGTCCCGCTGTACTTCTCGCGCCCCATCGAGCGCGTCGACTACGTCCTCGCCAAGTACGCCGCGATGGCGTCGGCCCTCTTCATCCTCACGGCGACCCCCCTGGTGATCCTGTACGCCGGTGCGCTGCTCGCCGAATTCGACTTCGCGGACCAGACGAAGGCGTTCGCACAGGGGCTGGTCTCCGTGGCACTGCTCTCCGTCCTCTTCGCCGGCCTCGGCCTGGTGATGGCCGCCCTCACCCCGCGCCGCGGCTTCGGTGTGGCCGCCGTCATCGCCGTACTGACCATCTCGTACGGCGCGGTGTCCACGGTCCAGGTGATCGCCTGGGAGCAGGGTTCCACCGGGGCGGTCGAATGGCTCGGCCTCTTCTCGCCCCTCACGCTGATCGACGGCGTGCAGACCGCCTTCCTCGGCGCCGCTTCCGCCTTCCCCGGAGGGGAAGGCCCCTCGGCCGGCAGTGGCGTGGTCTACCTGCTGGCCGTCCTCGCGCTCGTCCTCGGCTCGTACGCCGTGCTGATGCGCCGCTACCGAAAGGTCGGGCTGTGACCACCATCGACATCGACCACACCTCGCGCTGGTTCGGCAACGTGGTGGCCGTCAACGACGTCACCATGCGCGTCGGCCCGGGTGTGACCGGACTGCTCGGCCCCAACGGCGCCGGCAAGTCCACCCTGATCAACATGATGGGCGGCTTCCTCGCCCCCTCGACCGGCACCGTCACCCTCGACGGGAAGCCGATCTGGCGCAACGAAGCCGTCTACCGGGAGATCGGCATCGTTCCCGAGCGGGAGGCGATGTACGACTTCCTCACGGGACGCGAATTCGTCGTCGCCAACGCCGAGCTGCACGGCCTCGACGCGCGGGCCGCGCAGAAGGCGCTCGCGACCGTCGAGATGGAGTACGCGCAGGACCGCAAGATCGCGACGTACAGCAAGGGCATGCGCCAGCGCGTGAAGATGGCCTCCGCCCTCGTCCACGACCCGTCGGTGCTGCTCCTGGACGAGCCGTTCAACGGCATGGACCCGCGCCAGCGCATGCAGCTGATGGACCTGCTGCGGCGGATGGGCGAGGAGGGCCGTACGGTCCTCTTCTCCTCCCACATCCTGGAGGAGGTCGAGCAGCTGGCCTCGCACATCGAGGTGGTCGTGGCCGGACGCCACGCCGCCTCCGGCGACTTCCGCAGGATCCGCCGCCTGATGACGGACCGCCCGCACCGCTATCTCGTACGGTCCAGCGACGACCGCGTCCTCGCCGCCGCGCTGATCGCGGACCCGTCGACGGCGGGCATCGAAGTGGACCTGGCGGAAGGGGCCCTGCGCATCCAGGCCGTCGACTTCGGCCGGTTCACGGCGCTGCTCCCGCAGGTCGCCCGCGCGCACGGCATCCGGCTGCTGACGGTCTCGCCCTCCGACGAGTCGCTCGAATCGGTCTTCTCCTACCTCGTAGCGGCCTGAAAGGAGCTTGCAGCGATGATCTACGAACCCACAGTCGCCCGGCTCACCTACCGGGCCCTCCTCGGCCGCCGCAGGGCCGCCGTCCTCTTCGTCCTGCCGGCCCTGCTGATCGCCATCGCGGTCGCGGTGCGGCTGCTCACGGGAGCGGACGACCAGATCGCCTCCGACGTCCTGGGCGGCTTCGCGATCGCCACGATGATCCCGCTGATCGGCGTGATCGCGGGCACCGGCGCGATCGGGCCGGAGATCGACGACGGCTCGATCGTCTACCTGCTCGCCAAGCCGGTGAAGCGGCCCACGATCATCTTCACCAAGCTCATCGTCGCGATCGCCGTGACGATGGCCTTCTCCGCGATCCCCACCTTCGTCGCGGGGATGATCCTCAACGGCAACGGCGGCCAGATCGCCATCGCCTACACGGTCGCGGCACTGGTCGCCTCGGTCGCGTACAGCGCGATCTTCCTGCTGCTCGGTACGGTCAGCCGCCACGCCGTGGTCTTCGGCCTCGTCTACGCGCTGGTGTGGGAGACCCTCTTCGGCAGCCTCGTCCCGGGCGCGCGCACGCTCAGCGTCCAGCAGTGGGCGCTGTCCCTGGCCGAACGGATCGGGGCGAACGGCGTGATCACCTCGGACGTCGCCCTGCCGACGGCGGTGGTGCTGCTGGCGGCGGTCACGGTGGCCGCGACCTGGTACGCGGGCCAGAAGCTCCGCACCCTCAAGCTCGCGGGCGAGGAGTAACCGGAACCGCTTCGTCCGTCAACCCCCGCCGCACCGGCGGGGGTTGACGCGTTTCCGCGTGACTGTGCGTTTGCCGGTTCGTTGTTCCCTGTGCGTGGAGGCAACTGGGATCCGAGGCGTCGAGCGTTCGTGAAGCGGGGCATTGCCGGTACCGGAACGGATCCGGGCCGGTCACCAGAGTGAGTAGCCACCTTGAGCGTCCTCCGCCCCTGAAAGCCCGGGGACAGGGCTGTCCGTCGCCGGCTTCCACGAACGGAAACCACGCTCATGCCATCAGAAGTCACCCTGCTCGAATCGCGCACGATGCGCGACGAGCACCTGGGGCGCGTCGACGTCCTCGACAAGGTCGAGGCGCTTGTCATGCTCCCGGACGGGATTCACCTGCGCACAGACGATGTGGCCCGGTACTTCGAGGTATCCACAGAGGTCCTCAAGAAGGTCGTCCAGCGGCATCGGGCCGAACTCAACGAGAACGGGTTGCAAGTACTGCGAGGCGATGACCTGCGAGTCTTCCAGAGGGACATCGTGTCCCTCTGGAACGACGAGCTGGGGACAAGTTATCCACAGGCAGCCACGAATCTCACCCTCCACACCCGCCGGACCGTCCTCAACGTAGCGATGCTTCTTCGCGACAGCGACATCGCCCGTTGCGTCCGTACGTACCTCCTCGACGCCGAGGAGAACGGCCGGCGCGCGGGCCACGCCTCGCTCGACCAGCGCGTCACCAAGGTCGAGACGCACCTCGACACGGTGGGTCGCGCTCCGGGAACTGGGCCCCGTCATCAACGGGATCTCGGTACGGCTCGACCGGCTCGACCGGCGGCTCGACGCCACCAACCAAGTGGTCGGTGCCATGAGCAACCGGCTCTGCGACCTCACCGACCACATGCGCCGCATGGAGGACCGCATCGACCGCCGGCTGGACGACGTCTCCCACCGGTTGAGCGCCCTGGAGCGCGGTCAGCGCAGCAAGCGGGGCAAGCGCCGCTGACCCATCGCCGCCGAGGACCTCAGGCCGGCAGCAGCCACCGCAGTACGGCGGCGCCGCTGTGCCCGGGGTCTCCTCGGCGGCGGTCAGCAGGGTGATGCGGCCCGCCCCCCCCGCGAGCGTACGTACGTCGTCGAGGGCAGTCGTCGGCCGACGGCGGTCCGCATCACCCTGCGCACTCTCACCCCGGGACGGGGCACGAGGACCGGCCTCCTACACCTTCCGGTCGCGCGCCGCGAACAGCCCCACCACCAGGGCCGCCGCGCACACCCCCAGCATCAGGGCGATCGGCAGCGTCCAGTTCCCCGTCGCCTCGTACACCGCGCCGGCCGCCAACGGGCCCACCGCGGCCAGCAGGTAGCCCACCGTCTGCGCCATCCCGGACAGCCGGGCCGCCGTCACCGCGTCCCCCGAACGCAGCACGATCAGCGTCAGCGCCAGACCGACCGCGCCGCCCTGGCCGACGCCGAGCACCGCGGACCAGAGCCAGGCACCCGACACCGGGGCGGCCAGCAGGCCGGTGTAACCGGCCGCGACCATGGTCGTGACCACGACGACCAGCGGGCGCTGACTGCGCATCCGGCCGGCCAGCAACGGTACGCCGAACGCGCCGGCGACCTGGATGAGGTTGTTGAAGGCGAAGACCACACCGGCCGTGGAGCGGCTCATCCCGTGGTCCGTGAAGATCGTCGGCAGCCAGGCGATCAGGACGTACGTCCAGAGCGACTGCAGCCCCATGAAGAGCGTCACCTGCCACGCGAGCGCCGACCGCCACACGCTGCGGGGGCGGGTGCGGCCGCTGCCCGCCGGTACGACCCGTACCTCATGACCCGTACGGCCACGGGCGATCAGTACCTGCGGCAGCCACGCCACGGCGGCGACCACGGCGAGCAGCGACCAGAACGCCAGCGACGCCTCCCAGCTGTCGCCGAACGCCTTCTCCAGCGGCACCGAGGCGGCCGCCGCGACCGTCGCGCCCGCGATCATCGCGCCGGTGTAGACCGACGTCATCGAGGCGGCTCTGCCCGGGAAGTCGCGCTTGATCAGGCCCGGCATCAGGACGTTGAGCAGGGCGATCGCCAGCCCGATCAGCAGACTGCCGCCGTACAGCGCCGGGATGCCGGGCATCACCCGGACCACGATGCCCACGCCCAGCAGCAACAGCGCGCACAGCAGCACCACTTCGGTGCCGAACCGCCGCCCCAGCCACGGCGCCGCCATCGCGCCCACGCCGAGGAAGAGCACCGGCACCGACGTCACCAGGCTGGTCGCCGTCGACGACAGCCCGAACGTCTCGCTGATCTCGCTCACCAGCGGTGACGCACTCGCCAGCGCCGCCCGCATGTTGACGGACGCGAGCACGATCCCGATCAGCAGCACCACCGGACGGGCGAGCAGAGCCCGTCTCGCGGCGGCCCCTTGGGGCGACGGCCGTACGTCGGCCTCGGCGTCCAGGAGGAGCTGATCAGAATCCGGGCGTGACAAAACAAGCACCTTTCACAGAAGGAGGACCCGTACGGGGCCCACAGCGGGGAGGCCCCCCCAGGGGGAGGGCCGGGTCAGCGGGTGATCAGGGCCGTCACCACGTCGATCGGCACCTGGAGGACCGCCCGTGCGGCCCGTTCCGCCGCCGCCGGGTCGCCGCTCTCGATCGCGTCGATCAGCGCCGCGTGCGCGGCCAGGTCGATCGGCGGCATCTCCTGGTCGCCGAGCGAGGCGACCAGCGTCTCGTGCACCTGGGTGGAGAAGAACCGGTAGACCTCGGTGAACGCGGCGTTGTGCGTCGCCTCGACGATGCCGAGGTGGAGGGCGAGGTCGGCGTCGGCGGCTCGGTCGCCCTGTTCGTGCAGCTCGGCGAGGGCGTGGCGCAGCGTCCGCAGATCCGCCTCGTCGCGCCGTACGGCCGCCAGCCTCGCCGCCTCGGCCTCCAGCGCGACCCGCAGCTCCAGTACGTCCAGTACGCCCGCGTGCCGCATGCCGCGCAGTACCGCTGCCGGGTCCGCGGCCGAGCGTACGAAGGTGCCGTTGCCCTGCCGCGATGCGAGGAGCCCGGCGTGCACCAGCACGCGCACCGCCTCGCGCACCGTGTTGCGGCCGACGCCGAGCTGTTCGGCGAGCTCGTGCTCGGTCGGGATCCGGTCGCCGACGGCCCACTCGCCCTCCGCCAGCTGGGCCCGCAACTGTTCCACGACGGTGTCCACCAGGGACTGCCGTCCTGCCGCCCGCAGCGCCATGTCCGCCTCCGATTCGCCGACCGCTCGCTGATCACCGAACAATTCGCCCGGTTGCCCAGTCATCCTATAAGTCCGCATACGGGTGGCGCCGCCCGGCGCTCCCGGGCACAGGGATGACGTACACCTCACGGGGGAAGGGTGGGGCCGGTGACGTACCGACCCGGCCCACACTCGCCATGCGCCACTCGCCACCGGCCTCAGCCGGACAGCAGCTGCTCCAGCACCACCGCGATGCCGTCGTGGTCGTTCGACGCCGTGATCTCGTGCGCCACGGCCTTGAGCTCGTCGTGCGCGTTGGCCATCGCCACGCCGTGCGCCGCCCAGCCGAACATCGGGATGTCGTTCGGCATGTCGCCGAAGGCGATCGTGTCCGCGGCCCTGAGCTTCAGCCGCCGCGCCGCCAGCGACAGGCCCGTCGCCTTGCTCAGGCCCAGCGGAAGGATCTCGACCACGCCGCGGCCCGCCATGACCACGTCGACCAGGCTGCCGACGGTCTGGCGCGCGACCCGGGCCAGCTCGTCGTCGTCCAGGTCCGGGTGCTGGATGTAGATCTTGTTCAACGGGGCCGACCACAGCTCGGACGGGTCCTCGAAGGCGACGTACGGAAGCGGGCCTTCCTGCACCCGGTAACCCGTCCCGACCAGCACTTCGCCGTCCAGGCCGTCACGGCTCGCGGCGATCGCCAGGGGGCCGGTCTCCGCCTCGATCTTGGCGAGCGCCAGCCCGGCCAGCTGCCGGTCCAGCGTCACCGAGGTCAGCAGCCGGTGTTCGCCGGCGTGGTAGACCTGCGCGCCCTGGCCGCAGACCGCGAGACCCTCGTAGCCCAGATCGTCCAGGATGTGCCGGGTCCACGGGACCGCGCGCCCGGTGACGACGATGTGGGCCGCGCCCGCCGCCGTGGCGGCGGCGAGCGCTTCGCGCGTACGGGCCGAGACGGTGTCGTCGGAGCGCAGCAGCGTCCCGTCGAGGTCGGTCGCGACGAGCTTGTACGGGAACGGCCGGGAAGCGGTGCTCACTTGGAGAGGGGCTCCAGGATCTCTCGTCCCCCGAGGTACGGCCGCAGGGCTTCAGGGACCCGCACCGAGCCGTCGGCCTGCTGGTGGTTCTCCAGGATCGCCACGATCGTGCGCGGTACGGCGCACAGCGTGCCGTTCAGCGTCGCGAGCGGCTGCACCTTCTTGCCCTCGCGCATCCGGATCGACAGCCGGCGCGACTGGAACTCCAGGCAGTTCGACGCGGACGTCAGCTCGCGGTACTTGCCCTGTGTCGGGATCCAGGCCTCGCAGTCGTACTTGCGGGAGGCCGAGGCGCCCAGGTCGCCACTGGCCACGTCGATCACCTGGAACGGCAGCTCCAGCGACGACAGCCACTGCTTCTCCCACGCCAGCAGCCGCTCCAGCTCCGCCTCGGCCTCGTCCGGGGCGACGTACGAGAACATCTCGACCTTGTCGAACTGGTGCACCCGGAAGATGCCCCGGGTGTCCTTCCCGTACGTACCGGCCTCGCGGCGGAAGCACGGCGAGAAGCCGGCGTACCGCAGCGGCAGCTTGTCGGCGTCGATGATCTCGTCCATGTGGTACGCCGCGAGGGGGACCTCGGAGGTGCCGACCAGGTAGTAGTCGTCCTTCTCCAGGTGGTACACGTTCTCGGCGGCCTGGCCGAGGAAGCCCGTGCCCTCCATGGCGCGGGGCCGGACCAGCGCGGGCGTCAGCATCGGGACCAGGCCGGCCTCGGTGGCCTGCGCGATCGCCGCGTTGACGAGGGCGAGTTCGAGGAGCGCGCCGATGCCGGTGAGGTAGTAGAAGCGCGAACCGGACACCTTGGCGCCGCGCTCGACGTCGATCGCGCCGAGCGCCTCGCCGAGCTCCAGGTGGTCCCTGGGCTCGAATCCCTCGGCCGCGAAGTCGCGCGGGGCCCCGACGGTCTCCCGTACGACGAAGTCCTCCTCGCCGCCCACGGGGACGTCGGGGTGGACGATGTTGCCGAGCTGGAGCAGCAGCCGCTTGGACTCCTCGGCCGCCTCGTCCTGCTCGGCGTCGGCGGCCTTGACGGCGGCGGAGAGCTCGCCGGCCTTCTTCAGCAGCTCGGCCTTCTCGTCGCCGGAGGCCTTGGGGATGAGTTTGCCGAGCGACTTCTGCTCGGAGCGGAGTTCGTCGAAGCGGACGCCGGACGACCTGCGCCGCTCGTCGGCGGAGAGGAGAGCGTCGACGAGGGCGACGTCTTCTCCACGGGCGCGCTGGGAGGCGCGAACACGGTCGGGGTCCTCACGGAGCAGGCGAAGGTCAATCACCCCACCAGGCTACCCGCGACCGCTTCCGCCGATCGACTTGCTCTCGCATTGCACGACACTTTGACCGTATTGCCCAAATATGGACAGCGATGGCGGGAGCGCTTCGGTCGCCTGTCGACACACGTCAATAAAACATGTCCTATTCCCCGAAACAGGGCACTTCCCTCCGGTCGCCTTGACGCTTCTCCCTTGTGCGGGGCGGGAGTTGGCGAATGAGTTGTCCACAGGGATGTGCGCCCCCCGTGACTTATCCACAGGCTGTGCGAAAGATCTGTGGATGCCGGAAGGGGGTGTTCCGAAAGGCGGGGAGGGCGGAGGATTCCTTGTCCAAACCCACTTCACACACTCATTCGGGTGGTAATTACTCCCTCTAAAGCGTTGATCAACGGAATTGAGCTGACACAACCCTGTCCACCCCCACTGAAGCACTGTGGAAGGAAGCAGGCCGTCCGAGCCGCTTTGTCGACGATGTCGGTTTGCGTTGTCGACTTGTCCCCAGGGTGAGAAGCGGCCCTGTGGATAACTTCTGTGGGCAACACGGGCGTCGCCGAGAAGGCCGCCCGGCCGGTCAGACCCGTCCGTCCTGGCTCCGCGCCAGCCAGTCCGAGGCCGCCACGAACTCCGCGTCCGAGGTCCCCGGCCGCAGCGCCCGTACGTCCTCGGCCGTCACACCGGCCCGCGGGTACGACCCGAGGAACCGCACCTTCGGGCAGATCCGCTTGAGCCCCATCAGCGCCTCGCCCACCCGCCGGTCCGAGATGTGGCCCTCGGCGTCCACCGCGAAGCAGTAATTGCCGATCCCCGCGCCCGTCGGCCGCGACTGGATCAGCATCAGGTTGACCCCGCGCACCGCGAATTCCTGGAGCAGTTCGAGCAGCGCGCCCGGGTGGTCGTCGCCCAGCCACAGGGCCACCGACGTCTTGTCCGCCCCGGTCGGCGCCGCCGGCCGCGCGGGCCGCCCCACCAGCACGAAGCGCGTCTGCGCGTTCACCGCGTCGTGGATCTCGGTGACGAGCGGTACGAGGCCGTACGTCGCCGCGGCGAACTCCCCCGCGAAGGCCGCGTCGTACCGGCCCTCCTGCACCAGCCGGGCCCCGTCCGCGTTCGACGCCGCGGACTCCCACAGCGCGTCGGGGAGGTTCGCCGCCATCCAGTTGCGCACCTGCGGCTGGGCGGCGGGGTGCGCGGTGACCGTCTTGACGTCGCCGAGCTCCGTACCCGGACGGACCAGCAGCGCGAAGGTGATCGACAGCAGCACCTCGCGGTAGATCATCAGCGGTTCGCCGGACGTCAGCTCGTCGAGGGTGGCGCTGATCCCGCCCTCGACGGAGTTCTCGATCGGTACGAGCGCCGCCGCCGCCTCCCCGCCCCGCACCGCGTCGAGGGCGGCCGGTACGGACACCATCGGGACGAGTTCCCGGGTGGCGGCTTCCGGGAGCGTACGGAGGGCGACCTCGGTGAAGGTGCCTTCGGGACCGAGATAGGCATAGCGCGTGGCCGACATACGGTCACCCTAATGCGCCGTACGGGAGGCGTGCCGCGCCCTCATGACTCCAGCAGCCGCTGTCCCACGTACTCCCCGTCCCGCGCACCGCCCGGCACCGCGAACAGCCCGCTCGCCTCGTGCCGGACGAACGGCGACAGCGCGTCCCCCCGGTCGAGCTTGCGCTGCACCGGGACGAAGCCGCGCAGCGGGTCCGCCTGCCAGCAGATGAAGAGCAGTCCCGCGTCCGGCGTGCCGTCGGCGGCGATCCCGTCGTGGTAGGAGAACGGCCGTCGCAGCATCGCCGCGCCGCCGTTCTGTTCGGGGGCGGAGATACGGGCGTGCGCGTCGGCGGCGATGACGGGCCTGCCGTCGGGGCCGGCCTTCTCCAGGTCGGGGTCGGTGGTCTCGCTCCCGCCCGTCAGCGGCGCTCCGTCGCTCTTCCTGCGCCCGATGACCTTCTCCTGGTCGCCGCGCGTCAGCTTCTCCCAGTCGTCGAGGAGCATCCGGATGCGGCGTACGACGGCGTACGAGCCGCCCGCCATCCACCCGGGCCCCTCGCCGCTCCCGTCCGCCGGTACGAAGATCCGCCGGTCGAAGTCGGCCTCGGACGGTTTCGGGTTGTTCGTACCGTCGACCTGCCCCATCAGGTTGCGGGTGGTCATCGGCTGCGCGGTCGCGCCCGGGGAACGGTTGAAACCGTCCATCTGCCACCGCACCCGGGCGGCTTCCCCCGCCTCCTTCCGGATCGCGCGCAGCGCGTGGAAGGCGACCAGCGCGTCGTCGGCGCCGATCTGCACCCACAGGTCGCCGTTGCTGCGCCGCGCGTCCAGGTGGTCGGAGGAGAAGTCGGGCAGCGGGTCGAGCGCGGCGGGGCGCTGCTTCTCCAGGCCCGTACGGCCGAAGAAGGTGCGGCCGAAGCCGAAGGTGACGGTCAGCGAGGAGGGCCCCGCGTCCAGCGCCACCCCGGTGTCGGCGTCCCCGAGCGGTTCGCCCGCCGTCATCTTCCGCGCCGCCGCCGACCAGCGCCGCAGCAGGGCCGCGGCCTCCTTGCGCCCGGCGCCCGGCGCCAGGTCGAAGGCGACGAGGTGGCCGCGGGCCTGGAGGGGCGTGGTGATGCCGGCCTGGTGCTCGCCGTGGAAGGGGACGGCGGTGGAGCCGACGGACGCCAGCGCCTTCGCGTCCCCGTGGCCCCCGCCGGAGCCCGAGGCCGCGGCGTATCCGGCCGCTCCGCCTCCGGCGCCGAGCACGAGGCCCGCGGCGCCTGCCGCGCCCGCCGCCCCGAGCAGCCGTCTCCTCGGGATGCCGTTGTCGATGTCGCTGTCACTCACGCCGGTCAGCCGATCTTCACGTTCTTCTTCACGGTCACTTGGTCGATGTCGGAGGTGCGTACGGTCACTTCGAGCTCCCAGGTCCCCGGCATGGGGATCTGCACTCCGTCGGCACTCCAGTGTCCGGTGGCGATGCGGTCGGGGACGACGGGCAGCGGCCCGATCTCCTCGGCGTTGTTCGTGAACGCGACCTTCAGCTCGGGTGCGTCCATCACCCGTCCGTTGGGCCGCTCCAGCCACACGTGCAGGGCGTTGCTCCCCGAGCGCCCCGGGTCGAGCTCGACCCGGGCGGTGCCCTTGCCGTCCTCGCCGCCCGTGTCGAAGGGGAGGCGGACGTCGACCGGGCGGTCGGGGACGGCGGCGGCGGCGGTTCCGCTCCGGCCCGCCTCCTTCTCCTCGGTACGTCCGGGCTCGGTGCTCGTCAGTACGGTCGTCACGGCCAGGACCACCACGGCGACGGCGGCCTCCGCCAGTACGGAGCGCCGCAGACCGAGCCGTCCGGGGTCGGCGTCGCGGACCCGCTTGACGCGCGCGGTGGTCATCGCGGCCTTCTGCCGGGCGAGCTGCGCGGCCCGCTGGGGGTCCGCGGGCACGGTGACCGGCTCGGCCTGCGCCTCCTGCGCCCCCTGCGGCTCCCGCTCCTCAGTCTCCTCGGTCTGCTCCTCCTTGGCGGTCGCGGCGGCTTCCGCCTCCGGCGCGAGCCGCTCTGGGAGTCGCTCTCCGAGCCGCCCCGTCCAGCGCCGCGAGAACCACGCGGTCCCGACGAGGACGGTGATCAGCCCGATCTTGACGAGCAGGAGCCGCCCGTACGCCGTCCCGGTCAGCGCCGACCAGGAACCGACCTGCCGCCAGGACTGGTAGAGCCCGGTCGAGGCCAGCACGGTGACGCCCGCGAAGGCCACGCGGGAGAAGTTCCGTACGGCGCCGCGTTCGATGTCCGGCACCCGGTAGAGCGCGACCAGCAGCGCGGCCAGACCGCCCAGCCAGGTCGCGACGGCCAGCAGGTGCAGTACGTCGACCGGCATCGCGATGCCGGTCTGGATGCCGGTCGACGCGTGTTCGGAGAGCGCCCAGGTCGCCGCGATCCCGGCGGCCAGTACGCCGCCGCCCAGGGCGAGCCCGAAGGTGAGGTCCTTCTTCTCCCCGGGGTCCTCCCTCTTCGCGTACGCCCCGAACAGCACGGCGACGAAGAGCGCGGCCGCGCCGAGCAGCAGCAGCCGCGAGACGAGCGAGGCGCCGGTCTTGGTCTCCAGTACGGCCTTGAGCCCGCTGAGGTCGAAGGCGTCGGCGAGTTTCCCGGAGCCGGTGTAGGGCGCGCGGAGCACCAGCATGACCAGCGTCGAGGCGGTCAGCGTGATCCAGCCCCGCACGACGAGGCGCTGCAGCGGCCGCTCGCCCGCGCCGCGCTGCCAGCAGGCCAGGACGAAGGCGGCGCCGCCGACGAGGAGGACGAAGCCGGCGTACGCGGTGTAGCGGGCGATGCCGTAGAGCGCGCCGACGAGGCCGCCGCCCGCGCTCTGTTCGGGCAGGGCGACGGTGGTCTCGGAGGGGGCGCCGACGGAGAAGGTGAAGGCGCCGGAGATGGGGTGGCTGTCGGCGGAGACGGCCTGCCAGGCGACGGTGTACGTGCCGTCCGGCAGCCCGGCGTGCAGGGGGACGCGGTACTTGACGACGCCTCCGGCGCTCATGTCGCGCACTTCGCCGGTGTCGGAACGTTTGCCGCTCGGTTCCAGTACGCGGATCGAGTCGTTCCCGAGAGCGATCTTCTCGGAGAAGGTGAGGGTGACGTGCTGGGGCGCGGTGGCGACCACCGCCCCGTCCTTCGGGTCGCTCCCGGTCAGTGCGGCGTGCGCGGACGCGGGAGCGGCTCCTGCGAGGAGTGTGCCGAGGAGCGCCGTGGTGACGAGCAGCAGTCTGATCACTGCGGCTCCGAAGGGCGGGGCGGATGGGGGCATGGCGTGTCAGTCCCTCACTGCTTGTCCGGGTTGTGGGTGGTCTCCTTCACGGGAAGCTCGGCCCTGATCGGGCCGGCCTTCTCGAAGTGCAGTTCCACGGACACCGTGTCGCCCTGTTCGGGCTTCTTCCTGAGCTCCATGAACATCAGGTGGTTGCCGCCGCGTTCGAGGTTCAGCTCACCGTCCGCAGGGACGTCGAAGGACTCGGCCTCCCGCATCTTCTGGCCCGTGGTCCGGTGGATCGTGACCTCGCCCGCGATGTCACTGGTGACGGAGGTGAGCCGGTCCGCCGTGCCGCTGTCGTTCTTCACGGTCAGGAAACCGGCGGCCATGTCGTCCGTGACCGGCTCCGGCATGAAGGCCCCCTCGACCTTCAGCGCGGGTCCGCCGCTTCCGGATCCGGTGGAGCAGCCCGCCAGTACGAGGCCCGCGGTGAGGGCCGCGGCCGTGGCGAGGATGGTGCGGCGGTTCACGGGTTCTTCCCCTCGACCAGCTCGGGGAGGTCCTCGATGTAGTCGTCGGCGGTGGTGTCGTCGCTGTAGAGCACGTATCCGGCGTCGGTCTTCGGGGAGAACGCGATGACCTGTGCGCCGTGCATGGAGACGACCGAACCGTCCTTCTCCTTCTTCGGCGGGTCGATGCCGATCCCCATCCGGCGGGCCCCGGCCTGGATGGCCGGGAAGTCGCCGGTGAGTCCGGTGAAGGAGGGGTCGCCCGCGCCCTTGAGCCACTTGCCGAGCGCCTCGGGGGTGTCCCGTTCGGGGTCGGTGGTGACGAAGACGACCTGGAGCTTGTCCCGGTCCGCCTGGGGGAGCTTCTTGTAGGCGATGGCGATGTTGCTCATCGTCAGCGGGCAGACGTCGGGGCAGTTGGTGTAGCCGAAGTAGACGAGCGTCGGCTTGCCCTTGGTGCGTTCCCGCAGGTCGTACTTCTTGCCGTGGGTGTCGGTGAGGACGAGGTCCGGCTTCTCGAAGGGCCGGTCGAGTACGGTCGCGGCCTTCTCGTCCGTACCGGCGGAGACGTCGGAGACGGGGCTGGAGCCGCTGTCGGCCGTGTCGCCGGCGCAGGAGGACAGGGTGAGCGCGGCCGTGGCGACGAGCGCCACGGCCAGCGCGTTCTTCTTGAGCATGGAGGGGGATCCCGGTGTTTCAGTGAGGGTGCGGGGGGCGTCGGGAGACGTCAGGAGGTGCGGCGGCGCCCGGCGAGAACGCCGAAGGCCACACCCGCGACACCCACGATGATGCCGATGACGCCGAGGACGCGGGCGGTCGTGTCGTTGCCGGAGGTGTCGGCGGTGTCGTCGGCGGCGGCCGTCCCGCTCTCGTGACCGTCGTCGGCCTCGGCCGCTTCCCCGTCCTCGCTCTTGGCGTTCTTGGCCGCGTCGTCGGAGCCGCCGTGGTGGTCGTCACCGGCGGGCTCGCTCAGCTCGAGGACGGGCGCGGGGGACTGCGGCTCCTCCTCGCCCTCCTTGGGCTCCTCGATCCAGCGGACGACTTCCTTGTTGTCGTACGTCTGGACGGCCTTGAGGACCAGCTGGTCGGCGTCTTCCGGCAGCTGGCCGAGGGAGAGCGGGAACTGCTGGAACTCGCCGGGGCCGATCTTGCCGCCGCTCCAGGTGATCTTGGAGACGGCCTCGTCGATCTCCCTGCCGTGGACCTTGAGCGGCTTGTCGAGCTTCGCCTTGGTGACCTCGGCCTTCCAGCCGGGCACGGGCTGCGGCATCACGGACGACAGCGGGTGGGCGGTGGGGAAGGAGACTTCGAGCTTGACGGTCGAGGCGTTGTCCCGCTCGTTGGGCACCTTGACGTTGACGGTGGCGTAGCCGCCCTTCTCGGCGGGCCCGACGGGCTGTACGCCGACGTGCGCGAAGGCCGTTCCCGCGAAGAGCAGGACGGTGGAAGCCGCGGCGGCGCCGGCGACGGAGACACGGGTGATGTTCATGGCTGTGAGCACTCCACGGAGCAGGGGGAAGGGTGTTCCGGCGCGCGGGTGCGCACCGGCATCACGACGCGGCTCCCGTGGTGTGGTGCGTGCTGTGCCGGGGAGTGCGCCGTGTCAGGCTGCGAGGACGAGCGCCGCAGTGGGCGGTCCGCGCCTGATCACCGTGTGCTGGAGGGCTTCGCCGGCCGGCCGCAGGGGCGTGACGAAGGGGGTGCGCGGGGCGCGCGGCCCGTGCGCGGGTGCCCCGGGGAGCGGGCCGGCGTTCAGCGACCGCACGAGAGCCAGGGCGGCGCGCAGCGACCGTACGAGCGCTCCTTCCGCGACCCCGTGGGCCGACAGCAGGACCAGCCGGGACAGTGCGCTCTCCCCGCGCCGCAGGAGCCATCCGGTCGCGACGGCCGCCAGCAGGTGGCCGAGCAGCATGGGGAGGGTGGGCAGCAGCCCGCCGGCCGGCCCGGCGGCGATGCCCGTGTGCGCGGCGTGCGCGGTGTGCGCGAGGTGCTGCTGCGCCGTGTGCACGGACGCGGGGTCGATGCCCGCTTCGGTGACGATCCTTCGTGCTTCGGCCGTGCTGAGGGGCAGTGCGCCCGCGCCGCACACGAGCTTCGCGGCGAAGGCGCGCAGCGAGGTGTCGGTGGCCGCGCTCCCGAGGGCCGGGCTGTGCTGGCCGAGCCCGAAGAGGGCGTGCAGGGCGAGCTGCCCGCAGGTCAGTGCGGCGGCGATCACGGGCATCGAGCGCGCGCGTCCGGCGAGCGGGGCGACCAGGCCGAACACCGCGGCGGCGCCGAGTGCCAGCGTCCACCAGGGGACGGTGGCGCAGGACGCCATGGCGTGTCCTGTCGCGGACAGCACGACGCAGACCGCGGTGAACACCGCGGTCCTCAGCAGCCGCAGACCGGCTCCGGCGCGTGCGTCGGACGTAGACATGGCTTCGACATCATCGCACTGCGCTCCCGGTATGCCTACGGCAGGTCCCGGAGCGTATACACCGGCGCAAGGAGGGCTCGCGTCGGCCGAATGAGCGCAAACACGTTGACTCCACGCTTATGGAGCGTCGCCCACGGCAATACGTAACCGTATGTCGAGCCGCAGCCAGGAGGCTGGAGCATGAGCATCTGGTGGTCTCTCCACTTGCGGCGCGAAGCCGCGAGCGTCCCGCTCGCCCGCCGCCTTCTGCTCGGCGCCATGGAGACGGCGGGGGTCGATCCGGACATCTCCTACGACCTGTCGGTCGCGCTCAGCGAAGCCTGTGCGAACGCGGTCGAGCACGGTGGGGACGAGGGGTCCGGAGCGCCTTCCGCGGAGTACCGCGTGACCGCTTATCTGGACGGCGAGAAATGCCGTATCGAGGTCGCCGACTCCGGGCCGGGCTTTCCCCTCTCGCGGCGGGGCCGCCCTGCCGCGCCACTTCCGGCGCTCGCCTCGGCGGAGAGCGGCAGAGGGCTGTGCCTGATCGAGCAGCTCGCCGACCACGTGCATTTCGGGAACAGGCCGGGGCACGGTGCGGTGGTCAGTTTCGACAAGATCCTGAAATGGCGCGAGGGCGCGCTGCTCAAGGTGTCCTGAAGGCCCTGGGCGGCGCGCCCTCGCGGCGCTGGCGGCAGGCGGGTCAGCCCTGCTTGACCCGCGCCATCCAGGCCTCGACCTCGTCGGAGCGACGGGGCAGCCCGGCCGACAGGTTCCGGTTGCCGTCCTCGGTGACGAGGATGTCGTCCTCGATGCGCACGCCGATGCCGCGGTACTCCTCGGGCACGGTCAGGTCGTCGGCCTGGAAGTACAGGCCGGGCTCGACGGTCAGGCACATGCCCGGCTCCAGCGTTCCGTCGGCGTACGCCTCACGGCGGGCGACGGCGCAGTCGTGGACGTCCATGCCGAGCATGTGGCCGGTGCCGTGGAGGGTCCAGCGGCGCTGGAGGCCGAGCTCCAGGACCTTCTCGACCGGGCCTTCGACCAGGCCCCACTCGACGAGCTTCTCGGCGAGCACGCGCTGCGAGGCGTCGTGGAAGTCGCGGTACTTGGCGCCGGGCCGCACGGCGGCGATGCCGGCTTCCTGGGCCTCGTACACCGCGTCGTAGATCGTGCGCTGGAGGTCGGTGAAGGTGCCGTTGACGGGCAGGGTACGGGTGATGTCGGCGGTGTAGAGGGTGTGGGTCTCCACGCCGGCGTCGAGCAGCAGCAGGTCGCCGGAGCGTACGTCGCCGTCGTTGCGCACCCAGTGGAGGGTGGTGGCGTGGGGTCCGGCGGCGCAGATGGAGCCGTAGCCGATGTCGTTGCCCTCGACGCGGGCGCGCAGGAAGAAGGTGCCCTCGATGTAGCGCTCGCTGGTGGCCTCGGCCTTGTCGAGGATCTTGACGACGTCCTCGAAGCCGCGGACGGTGGAGTCGACGGCCTTCTGGAGCTCGCCGATCTCGAAGTCGTCCTTCACGGCGCGGGCCTCGGAGAGGTGGACGCGCAGTTCCTCGTCGCGCTCGGCGGTGACCTTGTCGGTCAGTGCGGCCTCGATGGCGGCGTCGTGTCCGCGGACGCACCGGACCGGTCCGGTGGCCTCCTTCAGCGCGGCGGTCAGCTCGCGGACGTCCTTGGCGGGAATTCCGAGGGCCTGTTCGGCCTCGGCGAGGGAGTGACGGCGGCCGACCCACAGCTCGCCCTGGCCGTCGAGCCAGAACTCGCCGTTCTCACGGTTGGAGCGGGGCAGCAGGTAGACCGTCGCGTCGTGGCCCCCGTCGGCTTCTGGACGGGGTTCCAGCACGAGGACGCCGTCCTGGCTCTGGTCGCCGGTGAGGTACGCGTACTCGGTGGAGGCGCGGAAGGCGTACTCGGTGTCGTTCGAGCGGACCTTGAGGTTGCCCGCGGGGATCACCAGGCGCTCGCCGGGGAAACGCGCGGAGAGCGCGGCGCGGCGGTCGGCGGTGTGCCGGGCCTGCGCGATCGGCTCCAGGCCGTGCAGCTCGGTGTCGGCCCAGCCGGTCTTCATGTTCTCGGCGAGCTCGTCGGAAACGCCCGGGTACAGGCCGTTCTTCCGCTGCTTGATCGGCTCTTCGGACTCTTCCGGGGTCTCCGGGCTGAGCTCTTCGGACACGACTGTCTCCTTGATACGACACTGGACCGCCCTCCATCGTATGTGCGACGGAAGGACGGCCCGTGGCCCTGTGGACAACTGTGAGGAATCAGTCGAACCGTGCGGCCAGCAGCACGATGTCCTCCCCCGGGTCCGCCGGGCCGGCCGTGTCGCCGCCGTCCGGCAGCACGGTCCGCAGCACGTGGTCGGCGATCGCTCCCGGGTCGTCCCTGTCGGCCCTGGGCACGCTCGCGGCGGCCGCGTGCAGCCGTGCGAAAGCGCGGTCCATCGGGTCGCCGGTGCGCTGGAGCAGCCCGTCGGTGTAGAGGAGGACCGTTTCGCCGGGTGCGGGCGCGATCTCCACGCTCGGCGCCTCCCAGCAGGACAGCATGCCCAGCGGCGCCGAGAGCGACGTCTCGACGTACTCGGTGCGCCGGGCGCCGATGACGAGCGGCGGGCTGTGCCCGGCCCCGGCCAGCACGATCCGGCTTCCCCGGCCTCCGGCAGGGGAGGTCCCGGCGGGTTCGCAGTAGGCGAAGAGCGCGGTGGCCGACCGGGCGGGTTCGGTGAGCCGCAGCAGCAGTTCCAGGTCGGACAGTACGGCGACGGGGTCCTCGCCCTCCATCACGGCGTACGCCCGGAGGCTGGCCCGCAGCCGTCCCATCGCGGCCAGGGCGCTGGGCCCCGATCCGGAGACCGACCCGACGGCCAGTCCCAGGGCGCCCTCGGGCAGCGGCAGCGCGTCGTACCAGTCGCCGCCGCCGTGCGGTCCGGTGCGGTGGCGGGCGGCGAGCCGCACCCCGGCGACCCGGGGCAGCCTGCTGGGCAGCAGTTCCTCGGCGACGGTCGCCACCTGCGCGCGGGCGTGCTCCAGCTCCAGCAGCCGGGCCAGGTGTTCGGCGGCGTAGCGCGTGTAGAGACCGGCGAGGTGACGCCGGCGCCCCGTGGGTTCGGCCGGTTCGTCGTACAGCCAGACGGCCGCGCCGAGCCGCGGGGACGCTTCGGTGGCCAGGGGCAGCGCGTAAGTGGCGGCGTAGCCGAGGCGCGCCGCGACTTCGCGGTGGCGCGGGTCGAGCTCCGCCTCGCCGAGGAGGTCGGGGTGGACGATCTCGCCCGGGCGGGGGGACCCGGGGAGGCCGTCGAGGAGCCGGCCGTACGACATGGCGCCGCGCGGCACGGTCTCGATGTGGCCGAGGTCGGCGTGGCCGAGGCCGAGGCCGACGGTGGTGGACGGGCCGGCGTCGTCGGCCGGTTCGAGGACGAGGAAGCCGCGGCGGGCGCCCACGAGGGCGGCGCCGGCGCGGAGCAGTTCGTGCAGCGCGGCGTCGGTCGAACGGGTGCGGTTCAGGCGCTCGGTGAGTTCATGGAGGGTGGTGAGGTCGGAGACCCAGCCCGCCAGCCGGTCCTGGAGCACCGCACCCGCGGCGGGTGGGGCAGGAGCGGGCGGAAGGGGCGCGGCATTGTGGGTGGGGGAGGGAACCGCTGGATCGATTCCAGCCACTTTCGGTACGTGCGGGGCGCTCATGATCGCAGGCTTTCCTGCTGGTGCGTTCTGCTCAATAGCATCGCAAACCCCCATGTCATTCTGCGCCGCTATCAATACACCCACATGTACACGCACAAGTGAGGAGATGTCCAGCATTGCGATCGTGGGACTCTTGGTGTCTGTGGGGATAGTCAACTTGGCCTAAAAATGCCAGACACGGCAGCGATTGGAGGTCGACTGAGGGCGTTCAACAGCGCGTCATACCAGCCGTGATGGGTACCTAATCGGTGATGGACAGGGGCAGTTGGGACCGCCTCGGAACCTGGTGGCGGGACGGGGCGTCTTAACCGCCGCGGGCCGTGCCCCATCCCCGAGTAGCGGGACCGCAGCACTGCGGATCTCCTGCGGACCAGTCAAGCGCCATCCGTACGCCACCCTCCGCTACGTTTCACGCTCGGCCCCGAGGGGCTGCCCGTGCCGCAGGCTGGAAGCGCGGCGATGTGCCACCAGTACGCAGCCAGTACGTGACGTGCACGACCAGTGAAGATGCGCACGCATAGTGCGACATGGACCCCGGCGTTCAACGGAAAGGAACGAGCGCTCATGCGCGAGATCCTCGGAAGGCGACGCAGGCTCCTCCGGTTCTGGCGGAGCGCGGGGCCTGCCCAGCTCGGTGCGGCGCTGACCTGCGCCACCGCTTGGCAGTGGCCCGTACTCCCCGGCGTGGGGATGAAGGCGTCCGGCGGACGCGGCAGCCGTGGCGGCCGCGACGGCCCTGGGCGGGGCTGCGCCTGCCCCGATCCCGAGTGCGTGGTACCCGGTGCGCACCCCTTCGACCCGGGCATCCTGGCGGCCACCACCGACGAACGCATGATCCGCTGGTGGTGGACCAACCGCCCGACGGCCCCCGTCGTGCTGGCCACCGGGGGCGCGGCTCCGTGCGCGATCAGCCTCCCGGCGGCCGCCGGCGCCGTCGCGCTGACGGCGCTCGACGGCATGGGGATGCGCCTCGGCCCGGTCCTCGCGACCCCGACCCGCTGGTCGCTGCTGGTCGCCCCGTACTCCCTCGAGCGGCTCGGTGAGCTGCTGTACGCCAAGGACTGGGTGCCCAGTTCGCTGCGGTTCCACGGAGAGGGCGGCTATCTGGTGCTGCCGCCCTCGGAGACGGGCACCGGGCAGGTGCGCTGGGAGAGGGCACCCCTGTCGGGTTCGGCCGCGCCCTGGCTGCCGGATGTCGAGGCGGTCGTGGACGCGCTGGTCGCGGCGAGCAACGGCGCACCGGACGGCGGCAGCCGGCTCGCGTACTGAGGCGCGTACGGAAGCGTGTGCTGAGTGCGTGTGCTGAGTGCGTGTTGCGTGAGGCCGGTGGCGGCTGTTGTACGACGACGCGCCGCCGGCTCCTCCGTACGGGTGTGGGGGAGCCGGTGTTTCCGGGGATTCTGGAGGAATCGGGCGCGCGGCGGCCGTGGTGCGGGCCATCCGTCGATACCTTCGGCTCACCGCAAGAACTTCCGGGCAGCTGACAGGTGGGACCCGCCTTGAACCTCCGCATGATCGGGCTCGCGGCCGTCGTGGCGTTCACCGTCCTGCTGCCGCTGGCCGGCGCGTCGGCGGAGCCCGAGCCCGCGCCCGCGCCCGACGACGCCAAGGCAGCCCCCGCGGCCGTTCGCGGGAACGACCCGGCGACCGTTCCCGGGAGCGCCCCTGCGGCCCTTCCCGGGAGCGTCTCCGTGACCGTTCCCGGGAGCGCTTCCCGGGCCACCCCTTCGCCCGCGCCGCTGGCCGCCCCTCCGTCCGTCCCTTCGCCCGTCTCTCCGTCCGCCCCTCCCTCCGGCCGCGACCCGGCCGCGCGGTGCGGTCCCGAGCTCAGCTCCCCGGAAGGTGTCGAGGGGCAGACCTGTGTGCTGACCGACGGCGACCACACATGGGCGCGTACCTACTACCGCAATGCCACGGGTACGGAACTGCGTTCCGTACTCACTCTGATGGGCCCCGGCGGCCGGACCGTTCAGATGCATTGCGTGGTGAGCGCCGAGGACGAGCCGGGAGTATGCGAAACACCGCGTGAACCGTCACGCGGAAAGGCCGCTCACTATTCGGCGGTTTCGGAGTTCGCCGCGGCGGGAAACGGCCCGCTGCTGCTGCGCTCGGGGAGCAACTAGGCCACTCCCGCACCTCGTTGACCATTCGATGACACAGGGTGGCGGGGCCGGGGCACAGAAAGGCCCGGCCGCTGGCGACGGGGGATGCACCAGCGACCGGGCTCTCAAAACCGTAACAAGATATCCACGGTTGGCAAATTTGATCTCACCTATTCGGACAGGGGTTTACCTGCCGATATGGGGAGTTGTGACCGGAGTCGCCGGCCGCCCGCGGGAATTGCGGTGGTCAGCTGAGCGTCACCTGGCGGTTGGTGAGTCCGCCCCGCGCGCGGCGCTCCTCCGGGGTCGGCGGGGCGTCCGACGCGAGGGCCGCGGCGAGCCGCTCGGCGAACTCCGCGGCGGGCTTCTCGACGTCCTCCGCCCCGACCCCGCTCGGCAGGTCCCACACCGGAACCATCAGCCCGTGCGCCCGGAAGGAACCGACGAGCCGGGTGCCCTCGCCGAGCGAGGACGTACCGGCGGCGTGCAGCCGGGCGAGCGCGTCGAGGAGCTGCTCCTCGGCGTGCGGCATGACCCAGCGCAGGTGGTTCTTGTCGGGGGTCTCGCACCAGTACGCGGCGTCGACGCGGGCCAGCCTGACGGTGGGGATCGCGGCGGCGTTGGCGCGTTCCAGGGAGGCGCTCACCTCCGGCGTCGCGTTCTCCGCGTCGGGGACCCAGAACTCGAAGCCGGAGTGCACTTCCGGCTCGAACGCGGCGTCCGGGTCGAGCAGGTCCTGGAGACGCGGTCCGTCCGCGGGGGCGCGCTCGGCCGTCACCGGGGTGCCGGGCTTCGCGGCCAGCGCGCGCCGCAGGGTGTCCGCGAGGTCGCGGCTGAGGTCGCCGGAGGGGGTGTCGTTCTGCAGTCCGAGCAGGACGGAACCGTCGTCGCGGCGCAGGGCGGGCCAGGCCATCGGCAGTACGGTCGCCAGCGTGACGGAGGGAACGCCGTCCGGCAGCCCGTCCCTCAGCGTCAGCGGTACGGTCGCGGCGGGCACCAGCTCGCGCAGGGCGACCCAGTCGCTCTCGCCGGCCAGGCCCTCGAAGGGGCGCTGGACCAGCTCGGTGACGGCGTGCGAGGCGGCGCGGCCGTGGCAGGCCTTGTAGCGACGGCCGGAGCCGCACGGGCAGGGCTCGCGGGCTCCGACGACCGGCACCTCCCCGCTGCTCACCTGGGCCTGCGACGTGGTTCCCCTTGCGGGCTGGGGGCGCTTCTTGGCCATGGCTTGGCTTCTCCCGTTCACGGCAGTGCTGTGTCGGGCGCGAGCCTAGTCGCTGGGACGCCCCCGGCCGGGACCGGCGGGGTCGGTCCGGACCGGTTCGGTGCCGGTAGCGGTCCGCGTCCTGGTCAGTCCAGGTCGTCGAACGGGACCGCGAAGTCCAGTTCCGGGACCGCGACGCGCTGAGCGAAGTCGTCGCGCCGATGCCCGTCGGTGACGTCCGCCCACACCGTGACCTCGCCGGACGCGTTGTCCCGTACGCCCCAGTCCTGTGCCAGCGCCGTGATGATGTTGAGCCCGCGGCCGCCGCGTGCGGTGACCGAGGGCGTGGCTGGAACCGGCCGGGTGGGGCCGCCTCCGTCCGTCACTTCGACGGTCAGCCCGCCTGCCGTGTCGACGCGCCACGCGGCACGTATGTCGCCGTCGCCCACCTCGGCCTGGCCCAGTGGCCTGCCGTGGCGGCAGGAGTTGCTGAGCAGTTCGGACAGGATCAGTACGGCATCGTCGATGACCGAATCGGACACCCCGTTGATACGCAGCTCGTCGCGCATACGGCGTCTTGCCTCACCCACGCCCGCAGGGCCATGGGGCACGGCCATGCTCGACGACGTGAGCACTTCTCGTGCCACCACCAACGCCACCCCCGAGACCTCCTTCGCCCCACGCCAGGGAGTGAATGCCCCCATGGCCTGGACCGGAAACCGGCCAGGCGCCGGTCAGTGAGGCACTCGTACTGATCGAATACGGACCGAACGCGCCGGTGCACTCCCTGTAGTGAAAATCATGAGCGACCGAGCTGGGAAAGCACCTGCTTCGGGCGGTTCGTGATGATTGCTTCCACGCCGAGGCGCTCGCAGAGTTCGACGTCCTCCGGCTCGTTCACCGTCCAGACGTGCACCGGGTGGCCCGCGCGGTGCAGCCGTTCGATGTAGCGGGGGTGGCTGCGGACGATCCGGATGCCGGGCCCCGCGATGTGCGCGCCGGCCGGAAGCCGTCCGTCGCGCAGGAGCGGGGAGGCGAACTGCATCAGATAGACGGTGGGGAGGGTGGGCGCGGCGGTCGCCACCCGGTGCAGCGAGCGCGCCGAGAAGCTCATGACGCGTACGGGCGAGGGCTCACCGGCCACGGGGGCGTCCAGGCCGAAGCGCTTCAGCAGCTGGAGCAGCCGCTCCTCGACCTGGCCGGCCCAGCGGGTGGGGTGCTTGGTCTCGATGGCCAGCTCGACGCGGCGCCCGGCGTCCGAGACCAGCTCCAAGAGGCGCTCCAGGGTGAGTACGGAGGTGAACTCGCCGGGGCCGTGCCCCCGGGCCGGGTCCCAGTCCGGCGACTCCTCGCCGCCTTGCCAGGAGCCGAAGTCGAGGGCGGCGAGGTCGGCCAGTTCGAGGGCGGAGACGGCGCCGCGGCCGTTGGAGGTGCGGTTCACCCGGCGGTCGTGGACGCAGACGAGGTGCCCGTCCGCGGTGAGTCGTACGTCGCACTCGAGGGCGTCCGCGCCGTCCTCGATGGCCTTGGTGTACGCCGCCAGGGTGTGTTCGGGGGCGTCCTCGGAGGCGCCGCGGTGAGCGACGACTTGAATGGTGTGCTGCCGTGCGTGAGTCACTGCGTCATGGTGTCACCGAGGGCGGGTAGGCGCGTAGACACGTCACAGGGGGAGCTGGTTCGGCCCTTCTCGGGATGCGGGCGTTTTGACCGATGTAAAGGATGTTCCGTGGATGCACAGGAACCGCTTACGGCCGTCTGATGTGCGGTGAGAAAAGCTGACAGCGGACACTTGCACACTGGTGACGTTGACCGAGACCGACGTGGTACCGAGGAGAAGAGAGCTGTGAGCACCGAGAACGAGGGCACTGCGGTTCCGGCCGCCCCGTCAGCACCTCCCGTGCCGGTGGCCGCTCCCGGGCCCGCCCCCGACGCCACGGGCACGGACGCCGTGGCCCCCGGCCACGAGCCGGCGCCGCCCGCCGCGAGCCAGTCCGCCCAGAATCCCGCCCCCGAGCGGCCCGCCCACAACCCCACGACGCAGGGGCACACCCCCACCCCGCAGCCGGGGTACATGCCGGTGCCGCAGCCCGTGGCTCCCGCTCCGCATTCGCAGCCGTATCCGCAGTCGCAGGGGGAGCCCGGGGCCGGATGGCCGCCTCCCCCGCCCTCCCACGGCGGCGGTGGCAGCGGCGACAGCGCCGGTCCCGGATGGGGTGCGCCCATGGGGCCCGTACCTCCCGCGCACAAGAAGAAGCGCGCCGGCGGTTTCGTCGCCGGGGTGCTGGCCGCCGCGCTGGTCGCGGGCGGCGTCGGCGGCGGCATCGGGTACTGGGCCGCCGAGCGGGGCGACGGCCCCACCGACTCGACCACCGTCTCCGCGTCCGGCAACACGAAGGACTTCAAGCGCGACCCGGGCACCGTCGCGGCGGTCGCGGCCAAGGCCCTGCCGAGCGTCGTCACCATCGAGGCGCAGGGCGGCGACGGCGAGGGCGGCACGGGAACGGGCTTCGTCTACGACGTACAGGGCCACATCGTCACCAACAACCACGTGGTGGCGTCCGCGGCGGACGGTGGCGAGCTGTCGGTCACCTTCTCCAACGGCAAGGAGTACGACGCCGAGGTGGTCGGCCGCGCGCAGGGCTACGACGTGGCCGTGCTGAAGCTGAAGAACGCCCCTTCCGGTCTGGCCCCGCTTCCCCTGGGCAATTCGGACAAGGTCGCGGTCGGCGACTCGACGATCGCCATCGGCGCGCCCTTCGGCCTGTCGAACACGGTCACCACCGGCATCATCAGCGCCAAGAACCGGCCCGTGGCCTCGGGCGACGGCCAGAACAGCAAGGCGTCGTACATGAGCGCCCTGCAGACCGACGCGTCGATCAACCCGGGCAACTCGGGCGGCCCGCTGCTCGATTCGAGCGGCGCCGTCATCGGCATCAACTCGGCCATCCAGTCGGCCGGCACCGGTGGCTTCGGCCAGTCCCAGGCGGGCTCCATCGGCCTGGGCTTCGCGATCCCGGTCAACCAGGCGAAGACGGTCGCCCAGCAGCTGATCAAGACGGGCCGGCCGGTCTACCCGGTGATCGGCGCCACGGTCTCCATGGACCCGAAGGGCGACGGGGGCGCCGTCATCGCGGACCGCGGCACGGGCGACACCCCGGCGGTCCCGTCGGACAGCCCGGCGGGCGAGGCCGGTCTGAAGGCGGGCGATGTCATCACCAAGCTCGACGACCGGGTGATCGACAGCGGTCCGACCCTGATCAGCGAGATCTGGACCCACAAGCCGGGCGACAAGGTCACGCTCACGTACGAGCGCGACGGCAAGTCCTCGACGGTCGAAGTCACCCTGGGCCAGCGCGAGGGCGACGACAGCTGACCGGTTAGGCTGTCCTCGCGCCACCGCGGGCCGGTGGCGCGAGGGTGGGTTGCCCGAGCGGCCTAAGGGAACGGTCTTGAAAACCGTCGTGGCGCGAGTCACCGTGGGTTCAAATCCCACACCCACCGCAGGCCGTCCGAAGGGGCGTCCGGAGTTTCCGGGCGTCCCTTCGGTGTGTCCGAGGCGTGTCCCGTGTGTGCGCGGTGCTGTGGGCGCGGGCGCGGTGGCGTGTGTGTGGGCTCAGGAGGCCGTGGTGAGGCGGGCGGCGGAGGCGAGGGTGGCGCGGGCCTCGCGGTCGGTGAGGCCCGTGTGGACGGCCGCTTCGGCGAGTGCGTCCGCGAGGGAGTCGCCGATGCCGTCCTCGTACGCGCGGCAAGCGGCCCAGAACAGGCGGGTGTTGCGCTGGCCCTCGTGTGCCGCCCGTACGAACTGGACCAGGCCGTGGCCGCGCCCGGGCCCGTCGGCGGAGGGGCCCGCGCGGGGGTGGGAACGGGCGGGGGGCACGAGGAGGCGCAGGAGCGCGCTGGGGCAGGGGGCCGGCGCGAGGTGGCCGGTGCCGGGCGCGGTGCGGTAGATGCCGTGGTCGGTGAGGGAGCCGGGACCCACCAGGTAGCCGCCGGCGCCGCGGATGTCGATGCCGGGGGCGAGGCGGCTCGCGGAGTTGGGGACGGTGACGCCGGGCGGGCCGGTCAGCCAGATGTGGCGGCCGCCGCTGGGGGTGAGGACGACGACGGTCTCGGGGATCGTGAAGAGGTGCCGCAGCGCCAGGTGCCTGAGGGAGGCGGTGGCGTCGGTGTCCGACTTCGTGTCCAGGTCGATGCCGATGAGGTGGTGCGGGGAGCGGCCGCAGGCGATGCCGTAACCGGTCGCCCAGGGGGCGGCGGCGAAGAGGGCGCGGACGGCGGCGGGGTCGGCGGTGGCGTCGTGGACGCCGTGCCCCGGGCGCCCGCACTCGCCCCGGCACAGGAACGGCTCGGGGGCGTCCCGGTGCGGGGAGCGCAGGGCGGGGAGTTTGGTGCGGGACAGGGGGATGACGGGGAGCCCGCGCTCGGCTGCGGAGAGGGCGTGGGCGAGGGCCAGGGTGGCGGTGCGCCGGTCGTAGGTGGCCATGGATCTATTTTCGTACGTACGTTCGAAGAAAGGAAGGGGGGCGGACGAGGGGAGGGGGTGGCCGGAAAGGGGTGGGGGCGCTTTTTCCCTTGGCGGGTCCGGGGAGTGAGGTGTGGCAGGGGTGAGCTGGGGTTTTGGGGGCGCGAAGGGTGTTTATCGACATGTCCTCACGCTTGAGGGGGAATAAGGGCCTCCGGCCTGGTTCGCCGGGGATTCGGTGGGCAATTCTGATCTCGCGACGTCGTGACCAGCGCTGAGGCAGTCGGCCAACTGCCCCGGAACAAGCCGTACTTACAGCCCACGGAGGAATTCACATGGCAAACATCCGTACCGCTCGCGTCATCGCCGCCGTTGCCGCCCTGCCCCTCGCGGCCGCTCTCTTCTCGGGCGTCGCCCTCGCGAACAACGGTTCCTTCGCGAACGACGGATCCAACGCCAGCGTGGCCACGATCGGCGGCAGCGGTGTCGGTAACGACAACTACGGCAACTCGTCCACCACGCAGCAGGTCGCGACGGGTGCCGGTGCGTCGAACCAGAACAACACGGCGAACGTGAACGGCTGGGGCTTCACGGCGATCGACCAGTCCAACGACAACGTCGCGGTGAACTTCACCGAGCTCTGGTGAGCCGCGGCCCGGCCGGGGTCTGTGCTGCGGGGTGAATGACTGCCTGCGTGACGGTGCCGACGGCACTGTCACGCAGGCCGTTCCCGTTCCGGGGCGCGGCCGCGCCCGGATACGGCCGGCCGGGTACGGAGTTCCCACGTCCGGGTTGAACCTGGGCGCGGATGGCTGACGGCGGGGTGTGAGAGGCGCCCGGCGGCACCCGGGGCACGTTCACTCTCCCCATGTACCTGCAGAGACTCCTCGGATACGCAGTCGCGCTGGTGGCCGTGCTCGGAGTGCTGGGCGTTCCGCACCAGGCGGACGCACAGTCGAGAGCGCCGGCCCCGGTCCCGGCCCCCGCTCAGGCCCCCGCCCCCGCCGCGGCCCCCACCGTGACCTTCCGCGGCCGGGCCTTCGACACCTGCCTGACCCCGTCCCTCTCCACCATGCGGGCCTGGCGCTCCTCCCCGTACCGGGCCGTCGGCGTCTACTTCGGAGGCCGCGGCCGGGCCTGCCCCAAGCAGCGCAACCTCACCAAGAAGTGGGTGGCGGAGGTGGACCGGACGGGCTGGCGGGTGCTGCCCGTCTTCGTCGGCTCGCAGTCCCCCTGCGTAGTGGCCAAGAACAAGCGGCACGTCAGGATGGGCAACGCGCCCTGGCGCCAGGGCAAGAAGGAGGCCAGGCAGGCGGTCCGCGCGGCGAAGGCGTTGGGCATGCTCAAGGGCAGCGCGCTCTACCTCGACATGGAGGCGTACGACGCGGGAAACAGCCGCTGCGCCCGCACCACCCTCGACTTCGTCCGCGGCTGGAGCCGCGAAGTGCGCAAGTACGCGTACCTCCCCGGCTTCTACAGCAGCGCGGATTCCGGCGTGCGGCACATGGAGCGCGCCCGCAAGGCGAAGGAGGCGGACCTGCCGTCGGCGATGTGGTTCGCCCGCTGGAACGGCAAACCGTCGCTGTACGGCGAGCGGTCCCTGTCCGACCGGGCCTGGACGCCGCACCGCCGCATCCACCAGTACGCCGGAAACGTCACGGAGAAGCACGGAGGCCGGCGCCTGAGCATCGACCGCAACACGGTGGACGCGCCTGTCGCCCGGATCCGCTCCTGATCCGCTCCTGAAACCCCCCTGACCTGCCCCTGACCTGCCACAACGGCCGACGAGCCGGCTCCGCCCCCGAGACGCGCCCCCTACGGAGGTCCGCGCGTCCTCCACCCTCAGGAGGTGGGGCCGGCACCATCCCTACAACCTGAGGCGGATCCGGCTTCGGGACCTGGGGCCGATCCGCGGCGCGGTACCCGCTCCTAGCGTGGAGCCATGACCACGCCTGCCTGCACCAGCGCATCCAAGGCGGCGACGAGGGCGCCGACGCCGGCACCGACGCCCTACCCGTCGTTCTCCGTGTACGTCCGCGCCCGGGGGCCCGTGCTGCTGCGCACCGCGCGCTCGCTCACCGCGAACCCGTGCGACGCGGAGGACCTGCTGCAGACGGCGCTCACCAAGACGTACGTCGCCTGGGACCGCATCGAGGACCACCGCGCCCTCGACGGCTACGTACGCCGCGCCCTGATCAACACCCGCACCTCCCAGTGGCGCAAGCGCAAGGTCGACGAGTTCGCCACCGACGAGCTGCCCGAGCCCGCCGCCACTGCCGCCGCCGCCACGGCCGCCGACCCCGCCGGGCAGCAGGCGCTGCGCGACGCGATGTGGCGGGCGGTGATGAAGTTGCCGGACCGCCAGCGCGCGATGGTCGTCCTGCGCTACTACGAGGACCTCAGCGAGGTCCAGACGGCCGAGGTCCTCGGCGTCTCCGTCGGTACGGTCAAGAGCGCCGTCTCGCGCGCCCTCGGCAAGCTCCGCGAGGACCCGGAACTGGCTCCGGCCCGCTGACCTCACCGGGTCTCCCCGGGTCTCACCGGGTCTCCCCGGTCCTCCTCGCGGGGCTCAGCCGATTCGTATCTCCGGAAGTAGTGACATACCGAGCGGTACGTGCGCAGAATCAGGCCACCCTTATTACTGCCACGTAGCGCCCACCGGGAGGACGCCGTGCTGAGCACCATGCAGGACGTACCACTGACCGTGACCCGCATCCTGACGCACGGGATGACGATCCACGGTCGCTCACAGGTCACCACCTGGACCGGTGAGGCCGAGCCCCGGCGCCGCACCTTCGCCGAGACCGGCGAGCGCGCGATCCGGCTCGCGAACGCCCTGCGCGACGAGCTCGGTGTCGACGGCGACCAGCGGATCGCGACCCTCATGTGGAACAACGCGGAGCACGTGGAGGCGTATCTCGCCATCCCCTCCATGGGCGCCGTGCTCCACCCGCTCAATCTGCGCCTGCCCCCCGAACAGCTGGTCTGGATCGTCAACCACGCCGCCGACCGCGTCGTCGTCGCCGACGGCTCGCTGCTGCCGCTGCTCGCGCCGCTCCTCCCGCACCTGAGGACCGTCGAGCACGTGGTCGTGTCGGGTCCCGGCGACCGCTCGCTCCTCGACGGCTGCGCGCCGCGCGTGCACGAGTACGAGGACCTGATAGCGGACCGCCCCACCACGTACGACTGGCCCGAACTGGACGAACGCGCCGCCGCGGCCATGTGCTACACCTCCGGCACCACCGGCGATCCCAAGGGCGTCGTCTACTCCCACCGCTCCCTCTACCTGCACTCCATGCAGGTCAACATGACCGAGTCGATGGGGCTGACCGACCGCGACACCACCCTCGTCGTGGTGCCGCAGTTCCACGTCATGGCCTGGGGGGTGCCGCACGCCACCTTCATGTCCGGCGTCAACATGCTCATGCCGGACCGGTTCCTCCAGCCCGCCCCGCTCGCCGAGATGATCGAGCGCGAGAAGCCGACGCACGCCGCCGCCGTCCCCACCATCTGGCAGGGCCTGCTCGCCGAGGTCACGGCCCGCCCCCGCGACCTCTCCTCCATGGCGAGCGTCACCATCGGCGGCGCGGCCTGCCCACCCGCCCTCATGGAGGCGTACGACAGGCTCGGGGTGCGCCTGTGCCACGCCTGGGGCATGACGGAGACCTCGCCGCTCGGCACCATGGCCCACCCGCCGGCCGGACTCACCCCCGAGGAGGAGTGGCCGTACCGCGTCACGCAGGGCCGCTTCCCGGCCGGTGTCGAGGCGCGCCTGGTCGGGTCCGGTGGCGACGTCCTCGCCTGGGACGGCGAGTCGGCCGGTGAGCTGGAGGTACGCGGCAACTGGATCACGGGGGCGTACTACGGCGGCGCGGCCGGCGAGGACTTCAGGCCGGACGACAAGTTCAGCGCGGACGGCTGGCTCAGGACCGGCGACATCGGCGTCATCAGCCCCGACGGCTACCTCACCCTCACCGACCGGGCGAAGGACGTCATCAAGTCCGGCGGGGAGTGGATCTCGAGCGTGGAGCTGGAGAACGCCCTGATGGCCCACCCGGACGTCGCGGAGGCGGCCGTCGTCGCCGTACCGGACGACAGGTGGAGCGAGCGCCCGCTGGCGACGGTGGTGCTGAAGGAGGGCGCGACCGCGGACTACGAGGAGCTGAGGGCGTTCCTCGCCGGCAAGATCGCGAAGTGGCAGCTGCCGGAGCGGTGGGCGACGGTCCCGGCCGTGCCGAAGACGAGCGTGGGCAAGTTCGACAAGAAGGTGATCCGCAGGCAGTACGCGGACGGCGAGCTGGACGTCACGAAGTTCTGACGCCCCGGTTGGACTGCTGAACCGGACCCCCGAGCCGGACTGCCGAGCCGGACTGCCGAAGGGGACCCGCGACGACGCGGGTCCCCTTCACTCCGCACCGGCCACGGCTCAGTTGGTGCCGATCTTCGCGAGCAGATCCACGATCCGGCCCTGCACCTCACCGCTGGTCGAGCGCTCCGCGAGGAAGAGCACCGTCTCCCCCGAGGCGAGCCGGTGCAGTTCGCCCTCGTCGAGTCCGGCCGAGGTGTAGACGACCAGCGGAGTGCGGTTCAACTGCCCGTTCGCGCGCAGCCAGTCCACGATCCCGGCGCGGCGGCGGCGTACCTGCATCAGGTCCATCACCACCAGGTTCGGCCGCATCCGCGTCGCCAGCGCGACCGCCTCGGTGTCCGTCGCGGCGCGCGCGACCTGAAGGCCGCGCCGCTCCAGCGTCTCCGTGAGCGCGAGCGCGATCTCCTCGTGCTCGTCGATCAGCAGGACGCGCGACGGGTGCTGCTCGCTGTCGCGCGGCGCGAGCGCCTTCAGCAGTACGGCGGGGTCCGCGCCGTACGCCGCCTCACGCGTCGCCTGCCCGAGCCCGGCCGTCACCAGGACGGGGACCTCGGCGGCGACGGCGGCCTGGCGCAGCGACTGGAGCGCGGTACGGGTGATCGGCCCGGTCAGCGGGTCGACGAACAGCGCGGCGGGGAAAGCCGCTATCTGCGCGTCCACCTCCTCGCGGGAGTGGACGATCACCGGACGGTAGCCGCGGTCGCACAGCGCCTGCTGCGTCGAGGGGTCGGGGGCCGGCCACACCAGCAGGCGGCGCGGGTTGTCGAGCGGCTCCGGGGGCAGCTCGTCGTCGACGGGCTGCGGCTGGGGCCGGTTGGCCACCTCCACGGCGCCGTTGGGGCCGTCCAGCGGCTCGGGCCCCTCGGAGCCCTCGTCGGGTGCGCCTATGGCGTACGCGCGCCCCTCGGCCTGGGCCGGCAGCCGGTGCTGGAGCGGGCCCTGGGTATGCGGGTGCGGGCGGGCGGCGGGCTCGGCGCCTTCCGGGGCCTCGGAGCCCTCGGCGGATACGGGCTGCTCCGCCTCGGTGGGCCCGGCGGCGAGCTTGCGGCGCCGGCCCGAACCCAGGGCCTGGTTCTGCTGCTGGGCGATCTGCTGCGCGAACGGCATGCCCTGGCCGAGGGTGCGCACGCTGAACGCACGGCCCTGCGAGGAGTCGGCGGGCACGGGCTGGGCGGGCGGCAACGGCTGCGCGGTACGCGGCTGCTGCGGCCCGGCGGCCGGAGCGGGCGTGGGAGCCGGAGCCGGAACCGGAGCGGGCGTGGTGGCGGGAGCCGGGGCGGATGCGGCGCCGTTCGGGCCGCCCCCGTGCTGTTCGGCCTCGTCCTCGTTCGCTCCCGCCGCGAAGTCGCGAGCGGGCCAGGTCTGGGTCGTACCGGTGGCCGTGGTGGTGGTCCCGCCGGGAGAGGTGGACCAGCCCGGGGGCGCGGAGGCGGCGCCGGCCGTCCGCGCGGTGTCGTGAGGGGCGCTGGGGGCGTCCGGAGCCGAAGACCCGGCTCCCGCTCCCGCCTCCTCCGCCTGTCGCTCCTCCGCGTCGCTCGGGGAGGGCGCGGCCGTTGGGCGCCCCGGAGTCCCGTTCGCCGCCCAGTCGGGCTGCGCCGGCTGTCCTGCCTGCCCCAGCTGTTCTGCCTGCCCCGGCTGCCCCGGCTGCCCCGGCTGAACGTCCCTGCGCGCCCTGCGCCGCCCCGTGGGCGCCGGGGCGGGGTGCGGCTGCGGCGGAGTGCGGTCCGTGTCCGGAGTGGTGCGTACGGCGTCGTGGCGCCCCGGCAGCGAGGCGTCCGCCTCGCCCGCCGTCGGCGGCACGCGGTCGGCGTCGGCCGGCGGCAGCGCGAACGCGCTGCGAGGGGCCTCGGGGGAACGCTCCTGCGCCGGCGCGAGCGCCCTGCGCGCACGCCGCCCGGAAGACTGCTGCGGGGACTCGCCCCCGGCGGGCGGCGCGGCGGACAGTGCGGGAAGAGCGTTCTCGTGCGCCTCGTTGCCGACGCGCCGAACGCGCTGCCCTGCCGCCCCCGGTACGTCGACGGGCACCCCCTGGGGCGGCACCGTCTCCCCGCGCGCGGCGCGCCCGGTTCCGTGCGCCCCTTCGGAGGCCGTCACGACGGAGCCCTCCGAGACGGCACCGGGAGCGGCGGGAGCGGCGGAAGGACCGGCGGCGGGCAGCGCGGCACGCAGTTCCGCGCCGCCACCGTCCCCGCCCGTACGCCCCTCGACCGGACTCGGCCGCCCGCGCCTGCGCCCCGTGCCGCCGGACCCCGGACCGAGGGCCGGGACACCCGGGCCGCCGTCCCCCGCGCCCTGCGCCGGAATGCGTTCCTGCGGACCTGCGGCGCCGGCCGCGCCCGGCCCGCCGCGCCGCGCCCGGCGCCGCCCGGTGGGCGCCGCCTCACCGTCGGCGCCCTCGTCACCCGGCTCGGCCGCCGCGCTCTTGCTCTCCAGCTCCAGGAAGGCGTCCGTGGATCCCCGCCGTGCCCGCCGTCCGGCCCCGTCCGTGGGCGCCGACTGCTGCGCCGGCACCGGCACCGGGTCGGGAGCGGTCACGGCCGCCTTGTCCTGCGCCGGGGCCGTCGCCCCCGCACCCGCGCCCAGCGGCACTTCGAGTACGTACGCGCTTCCGCCCATACCGGGCACCTCATGCGTCTGGAGCACACCGTCGTGCGCCGCCACGATGCCGCGCACGATCGGCTCGTGCACCGGGTCTCCCCCGGCGTACGGACCGCGCACCTCGATGCGTACGACCTCGCCGCGCTGCGCCGCCGCGACCACGATCGTCGAGTCCGTGTGCCCGCCGCCGGGCGCCGCCGCCGGGGCGTTGCCCGTCGAGTCGATCCCGGCCACGTCGGCGACCAGGTGGGCGAGCGCCGTCGCCAGCCGCCCGGAGTCCACCTCGGCCTCGATCGGCGGCGCGTGCACCGCGAACTGCGCGCGTCCGGGCCCGATCAGCTCGATCGCGCCCTCGACACCGGCCGCCACGACGCCGTCGAGCAGCACCTTCTTCTTGTCCAGCCGCTCCGTGCCCGCCGCGAGGCGCTGGAAGCCCAGCACGTTGTCGACGAGGGTCGTCATCCGGGCGTACCCGGCGGCCAGATGGTGCAGGATCTGGTTGGCCTCGGGCCACAGCTGCCCGCCGGGGTCGGACGCCAGCGTCCCCAGCTCGCCCCGCAGCTCCTCCAGCGGCCCGCGCAGCGAGTCGCCCAGTACGGCGGTCAGCTGGGCGTGGCGCGCGGCCATCTCCTCGTACCGCCGCTTCTCACGGCCGAGCACCTCGGCCTGCTTCTCGACCAGTTCGTCGTACGGCCGGCGGTCGGTGAAGGTCATCACCGCGCCGACCAGCTGGTCGCCGTCCCGCACGGGGGCGGTCGTCAGGTCGACCGCCACCGGCTTGCCGTTCTTCGCCCACAGGACCTGCCCGCGCACCCGGTGCTTGCGCCCGGACTTGAGGGTGTCGGCGAGGGGCGAGTCGTCGTACGGGAAGGGGCTGCCGTCGGCGCGCGAGTGGATCGCGAGGGTGTGCAGCTCCTTGCCGCCGAGGTCGCTCGCGCGGTAACCGAGCATCTGCGCGGCGGCCGGGTTGACCAGCACCACGCGCCCGTCGGTGTCGGTCCCGACGACGCCCTCGGACGCGGCCCGCAGGATCATCTCGGTCTGGCGCTGCGAACGTGCCAGCTCCGCCTCGGTGTCGACGGTGCCCGACAGATCGCGCACGACGAGCATCAGCAGTTCGTCGCCGGTGTAGCCGGGGCGCTCGGTGTGGGAGGCGTACGCGTCCCGGCCGTCCTCCAGGTTCGCGCTGGTCACCTCGACCGGGAACTCCGTCCCGTCCGTGCGCCGCGCGATCATCCGGGTCGGCTTCGTACGTCCCTGGTCGTCCGCGCCGTCGGCCCGCCGCATCGATCCCGGGATCAGCTTCGAGTCGAAGGAGGGCAGCAGATCCAGCAGCCCGCGCCCGACGAGCCCGGTGCCCGGCGACTCGAACATCTCCAGGGCGATGGTGTTGGCGTTGACGACGGTGCCGTTGCAATTGACGAGCAACAACCCGTCGGGGAGCGCGTCGAGTATCGCTGCGAGGCGAGCAGCGCCTCGGGATGGCCTGCTGCTCACGTCGACGGTTCCTCCCTGAACTACTGCACCTTGCCGACAACCGGCCTCATTCTGACCCTCGGGCCGCAAGCTGTCACTGGAGGGAGTCTAAAGGCAGGCGGTGGGCGCGCGACGGCGGATGAGGGGGAGCTCTCACCGAGGTTCTGTGCGGTCGGGGGCACATCGGACGTCGTGGCACACGCCCTGACCTGGTGCGAGCCCCCCCCGTGGCGCTGCTGGAGGCGGAACAGGGACGGACTAGGAACGCACGGTGGGAAGCACCGGCTCCATTTCGCGCCAGCGGGAGATTTCGCAGCCATTGCCCCGATTGAAGCTCGCGTCGACGCTCCGCCCGTGCCACGTTCCGGTGATCCGCGCCGTGGCGGGGCCGCCGTGCTGGTGGGTGCACATCCGGTTCTGCGGCACGGGCGCGAAGGGGTCGCCGTTCTGCCTGGCCAGCTCGTCGAGCCGGTTGCAGGCGGACCGCGCGTCGGGGTGTGTGCCGCCGGCGGGTCCGCAGCGCAGTTCGTACGTTCCGTTGGCGGCCCGGTTGCCCGTCTCGGCCGTGGTCACGGTGAGCCGGTCCTGCGGGCCCTGCGGATGGTCCGCCACCGGGAGCACCTCCTGGAGCGACGGCAGCGGGATGGGCATGGCCGCGGCGGTGGCGCCGGGGAGGGCGGCGGCCAGTACGGCGGCGGACGCGGCGGCTGTGAGGACGAGGCGACGCAGCATGCAGACTCCTGGGGCGAGGAAAACAGGGGCCGGGTGCCCCGCACTCTCTAACGCTCACAGGCCCGCGGCGTTGCGCGACGGCTAAGACTTTGCTCTGCGGCCCGCCTGCCTAGTACCGTGGGCGGCGATTGGTGACACCCCGCAAGGCTGTGTCATCATCTGCACGCACCCACTCGCGCAAGCGAGAGTGTGCTGGAGGCGTCGCCTAGTCCGGTCTATGGCGCCGCACTGCTAATGCGGTTTGGGTTTTAAAGCCCATCGAGGGTTCAAATCCCTCCGCCTCCGCGCGTGATCACCGAAGCCCCGGTCCCTGGACCGGGGCTTCGGTCGTTCCGAGGCTGTTCGAGGGTCGTTTTCGCAGCTCAGCAGGGCTGCGGGGAATGGATTTCGCGTCACGGCACAGGTCATGTAATGTTGTTCTCGCAACGCCGACGGGGCAGAAAAAGCCCCGGACGCCAAGCACTCGTAGCTTAACGGATAGAGCATCTGACTACGGATCAGAAGGTTGCAGGTTCGAATCCTGCCGAGTGCACAACAGGCCGGAGGCCCTGACGAGAAATCGTCAGGGCCTCCGGTTTTTGCGTTCCGGGGGGAGGGCGCCGTTAGCCTCCGGGGATGGGCTGGCTGTGCGGGGGGCTGCGGTGGGCAGGGGGGCGGCCGGCGCTTGCCTGGTACGAGTACGGGCAGGGCGGAAGCGGGAACGGCGGTCCGAGGCGGGCCGGGCGGGTCAGTGAGCCGGCGTACGGGAGTGACATCGCGTTCCGGGTGACGGGTGCGGAGCGCCGGTGCGTCGGGGCGCGCCGGGACGGGTGCCCGCTGCGCGCCGTGGTGCCGGGGCGGAGCAGTGGAGGCCAGTGTCCCGAGTGCGCGCGGCTGGACCGGTCGCGGTCGGTGGCGGCGGACACGGTGGCGGACGATCCGCGGCCGTACGCCGTCTACCTGGCCTGGTTCGGTCCGGGGATGGTCAAGGTCGGGATCACGGCGGACGAGCGCGGCTCCGCGCGGCTGCTGGAGCAGGGGGCGGTGGCGTTCAGTTGGCTGGGGCGCGGGCCGCTGATGGCGGCGCGGCGGACCGAGGAACTGCTGCGGGCGGCGCTGGGGGTGCCGGACCGGATCCCGTACAAGGAGAAGCGGGCCGTGCGGACCTCGTTGCCGGGGCGGGCGGAGCGGGCGCGGGAGATCGAGGAGCTGCACCGGCGGGCCGGGGCGCTCGAGGGCTGGCCGGAGTCGCTGGAGCGGGCGCCCTTCGAGGCGGTGGACCATGCCGGGGTGTTCGGGCTGGAGGGGCTGCGGCCGATGACCGGCGTGGTGACCGAACTGGCCCCGGGCGGGGTGGTCGCGGGGCGGCTGCTGGCCGCGGCCGGGCCCGATCTGCATCTGGGGACGGCGGACGGCGGGGTGGTGGTCCTCGACACCCGGCTGATGAGCGGGTGGGAGCTGGCCGGGGCGGCGAGCGGGGCGGCGGGCGTGGGCGTGCCGGTGAGGAGCGTGGAGCGGGGCGTGCAGGGCGGGCTCTTCTGACCGGGAGGGCGGGGCGTGGGTCCTCCCGGGATCCCTTGCCCCAGGAGGGTGGACCGGGGGGTGTCCGCGGGGGAGGGTGACCGGCATGGACGAGAGGTACGGGGAAGGACCGCGCCGTGCGCGGAGTGCGGACGTGCCCGAGGGCGAGGGCGAGGGGGAGGCCGCGGGCGTACGGCGGTTCTGGGAGCGGCTCGGACTGCCGGGGATCATCGACGTGCACACGCACTTCATGCCGGAGCGGGTGCTCAGGAAGGTGTGGGCGTACTTCGACGCCGTCGGGCCGCTGACCGGGACGGAGTGGCCCATCGCCTACCGGCACGAGGAGGAGGAACGGGCCGCGCTGCTGCGGGGGTTCGGGGTGCGGCACTTCACCTCGATGCTCTATCCGCACAAGGCGGGGATGGCGGCCTGGCTCAACGGCTGGGCGGCGGATTTCGCGGCCCGGACCCCCGAGTGCCTGCATACGGCGACGTTCTTCCCGGAGGAGGGGGTGGCGGCGTATGTGCGGCAGGCCGTGGAGAACGGGGCGCGGGTCTTCAAGTCCCACCTCCAGGTCGGGGCGTACGACCCGAACGACGCGCTGCTCGACCCCGTGTGGGGGCTCCTGGCGGAGGCCGGGACACCGGTGGTGACGCACTGCGGTTCGGGGCCCGTGCCCGGCAAGCACACCGGGCCCGGACCGGTCGGGCGGCTGCTGGCGCGGCATCCGCGGCTGCGGCTCGTGGTGGCGCACATGGGGATGCCGGAGTACGCCGATTTCCTCGGGCTCGCGGAGCGGTACGGGGAGGTCCGGCTCGACACGACCATGGCCTTCACCGACTTCTCCGAGCGGCTGATGCCCTTTCCCGAGAGGGAGCTGGGGAGGCTTGCGGACCTGGGCGACCGGATTCTGCTGGGGACGGACTTCCCCAACATCCCGTACGGCTACGGGCACCAGCTGGAGGCCCTGGAGCGGCTGGGGCTGGGGGACGACTGGCTGCGGGGTGTCTGCCACGGGAACGCGGAACGGCTCTTCGCGCTCCGGTGACGGTGGCGGGTGCGGGGGCGAGTGCTGGTTTCTCAGGGGATTCACAGGAACGGGAAAGGCCGCTCTCAGAGGCGCCGCCCAGCCTGGACCCATGCGTACCGAGATGCTCAGACCCGGTGGCGGGCCCGTGCGGGTGCTCGTCGTGGACGACGAGGCGCCGCTCGTCGAGCTGCTGTCGATGGCGCTGCGATACGAGGGGTGGGAGGTCCGCAGCGCCGGTGACGGCGCCGGCGCGGTCCGCCGCGCGCGCGACTTCCGGCCCGACGCGGTCGTACTGGACATGATGCTGCCGGACATGGACGGCCTCGCCGTCCTCGGGCGGCTGCGCTGCGAACTCCCGGACGTCCCCGTGCTGTTCCTGACCGCCAAGGACTCGGTCGAGGACCGGATCGCCGGGCTGACGGCGGGCGGCGACGACTACGTCACCAAGCCGTTCAGTCTGGAGGAGGTGGTGGCACGGCTGCGCGGGCTGATCCGCCGGTCGGGGACGGCGGCCGCGGCCGTACGCGACGAATCGCTGCTGGCGGTGGGGGACTTGACGCTCGACGAGGACAGCCACGAAGTGGCCCGGGGCGGCGAGGGGATTCATCTCACCGCGACCGAGTTCGAGCTGCTGCGCTTCCTGATGCGCAATCCGCGGCGGGTGCTCAGCAAGGCGCAGATCCTGGACCGGGTGTGGAGCTACGACTTCGGGGGGAAGGCGAACGTCGTCGAGCTCTACATCTCGTACCTGAGAAGGAAGATCGACGCCGGCCGCCCGCCGATGATCCACACCCGGCGCGGGGCGGGGTACCTGATCAAGCCGGGCGGATGAGCGGTGTCCCTGCGCAGCCGCCTGGTGCTGTCGGTCCTCGCGCTGATCGCGGTGGCCGCGGCGGTGATCGGGGCGGTCACGACGATCGCCCTGCGCTCGTACCCGGAGAACAGCTCGACGGGCAGCTGATGTCGTCCGTGCAGCGGGCCGGGCGCGATCCTTCGGGGGAGGCCGGCCAGGAGCCGGGGCTGAGGGCGAACGTCCGGCGGGTACGGGCGCGGGGCAGCCCCCGGCGGGTACGGGGGCGGCCGGGCGGTCCCGGCGGCCGGCCGGGCGGTGCGATGCCCGGCGGCTTCCCCGAAGGGCCCGGCACGGCCCGCGAGAGCGGTACGGGCGACTCGGGCGGCGCCGGCGGCTCCTCGGGCGGACTGCTCGACGGCCGGAGCGTCGGCGCCGAGGCGGAGGCCACGATCCGGGCCGACGCCGACGCCGACGACTGCACCTGGGCCGCGGCCGCCATCGGCTCGCAGAACGCCGCGAGCTACCAACTCGCCACCGAGCAGGCGGTGATGGCGATCGGCGGCTTCAACGGCAGCGACCCGTCCCCGACCCTGGCCGAGTTCAAGGCGTACGCACAGAAGGGCGAGATCCACTACTTCATCGCGAGCGGCGGCGGTCCCGGGGGCGGCGGCTCCGCCGTCACCACCGGGGTGGAGGGGAACTTCACGAAGGTCACCGTCGAGGGGGGCGACCCTCTACGACCTGACCGGGCGAAAATAATTATACGGCGTACAGGAACTCCTTGTACGGTGTACGGGAACAGCTCGCAACACCCCCCGTGCCCGTACCCGTACCCGTGCAAGGAGACCCCGCATGACGGCGACGACCTCCGAGGACCGCCCCACCGCGCAGGGCCACCCGCAGCGCTGGCTGATCCTCGGTGTCATCTGCCTGGCCCAGCTCACCGTGCTGCTCGACAACACCGTCCTGAACGTCGCGATCCCCTCCCTCACCGAGGAACTGGACACGTCCACCGCCGACATCCAGTGGATGATCAACGCGTACTCCCTGGTCCAGTCGGGCCTCCTCCTCACCGCGGGCAGCGCCGCCGACCGCTACGGCCGCAAGAAGATGCTGATGGCCGGCCTCGCGCTCTTCGGCATCGGCTCCCTCGTCGCCGGACTCGCCCAGTCCAGCGCCCAGTTGATCGCCGCCCGCGCGGGCATGGGCATCGGCGGCGCGCTGCTGATCACCACCACCCTCGCCGTCGTCGTCCAGATCTTCGACGACACCGAGCGCGTGAAGGCCATCGGCCTGTGGTCGACGGTCAACTCGCTCGGTTTCGCGGTCGGTCCGCTGATCGGCGGCGTCATGCTCGACCACTTCTGGTGGGGCGCGATCTTCCTGATCAACATCCCGGTCGCGATCGTCGGTCTCGTCGCCGTCGTCCTCCTCGTGCCGGAGTCCAGGAGCAAGCAGGGCGACCGGCCCGACCTGCTCGGCGCGCTGCTCTCCACCGTCGGCATGACCGCCGTCGTGTACGCGATCATCTCCGGCCCGGAGCACGGCTGGACCTCCGCCCGGGTGCTGGTCTCCGCCGCGGTCGGCGTCCTCGTCCTCGGCGTCTTCGTCTTCTGGGAGCTGCGCATCCCGTACCCGATGCTGGACATGCACTTCTTCCGCGACCAGCGCTTCGTCGGCGCGGTCGCGGGCGCGATCCTCGTCGCGTTCGGCATGGGCGGCTCGCTCTTCCTCCTCACCCAGCACCTCCAGTTCGTGCTCGGGTACGGGCCCCTGGAGGCGGGGCTGCGTACGGCGCCGCTCGCGCTCACGGTCGTCGTGCTCAACCTCACCGGCCTCGGCGCGCGGCTGCTGCCCCGGCTGGGCACGCCCGCGACCATCGCCTCCGGCATGACCCTGCTGTCCGCCGGTCTCGCCGCGATCGCGGTACTCGGCGGCGGCACCGGGGCCGGCTACGGCGGAATGCTGCTCGGACTGGTCGTGATGGGCGCGGGCATCTCGCTCGCGATGCCCGCCATGGCCAACGCCATCATGAGCGCCATCCCGCCGGAGAAGGCCGGTGTGGGCGCGGGCGTCAACGGCACACTGGCCGAGTTCGGCAACGGTCTGGGTGTCGCCGTCCTGGGCGCGGTGCTCAACTCCCGCTTCGCCGCGCTCGTCCCCGCCGCGGTCGGCGCGGCCTCGCTGCCCGCCGCGCTGGCGGCGGCGGACGGCGCGGGGGAGCGGGCCCGTATCGCGGACGCCTTCGCCTCGGGGGTCGAGACCAGCCAACTGGTCGGTGCGGTCGCGGTGCTCGCCGGCGGACTGCTCGCCGCGGTGCTGTTGCGCCGTGCTGAGCGGGCAGACTCACCCGGAGCCGTATCAGCGGCATAGCATCGGAACGGGGGGGCGGACCGGGCCATTCCGGTTCGTCGCCCGCCCCGCCGGGAGAACGAGGAGTGTGCGTCCATGGTGTCCGCGGCCGACCGTGTCAGGAACCCAGCCCGCAACAGCGTCTGGCTGGAGGGGAAGACACCGCGCGCCCGCAGGGCGGACCAGCCGGCCGGTCTCGACCGGGACCGGATCACCGCGGTGTCGGTGCGGCTGCTCGACGCCGAGGGACTCGCGAAGTTCTCCATGCGCCGACTCGCCGCCGAGCTGAACGTCACCGCCATGTCCGTCTACTGGTACGTCGACACCAAGGACGACCTGCTGGAACTGGCCCTCGACTCGGTCTTCAGCGAGATCACGCCCCCGGCGGAGACCGGCGACTGGCGCGACCGGCTGCGCGCACTGGCCACCAGCTACCGGGAGTTGCTGGTCCGGCACGTGTGGGTGTCGCCGCTGATCGGCACGTTCCTCAACATCGGGCCGCACTCGGTGGCGTTCTCCCGGGCCGTGCACGACGTGATGCGCGCGACCGGGCTGCCGCCGCACGGGCAGACGGGCGGCCTGGCCGCGGTCTTCCAGTTCGTCTACGGCTTCGGGACGATCGAGGGCCACTTCGTGCAGCGCTGCGCGTCGGCGGGCATGAACCAGGACGAGTTCTTCACCCAGGCGATGGGCGCGATGAGCACCGCGCCGCAGCTGCGCGAGACGTTCGAGAACGCCAAGGACCTGCTGGAGGCGCGGGGCGGGGACACGGTGGCGGAGATGCGCGAGCGCGACTTCCAGTTCGCGCTGGAGACACTGATCGCGGGTATCGAGGCGATGGCGGCCCGCTGAGTGGCCGGAGCGACAGCATGAATGCTCCGTCGCAGGACAGAAGCGGATAGAGTCTGTCCGTCCTTTGCTCGCAGTCGGGAATGTGCTGCGGAGCTCTCCCGCGCATGGCCGCACTCTCAGCCATGCTCGCCGAAGAGGTTCGTGGTGACTGCGTCCGACATTCCCGAGATTTCCTACGATTCTGCCCAAGTGGGGACATCTGTCCCGCTGGCGGAGTCGTTGGCCGCTGCCGCCACCGCCCTGTACGAAACCGAGGGGTACGCGGAGACGGCACGGGTCGGGGCGCTGCTGGCCAGGGACATCGTGCCGGACGCCGATCACGCGGGCATCTCCCTCGTGGAGCGCGTGGGAGACGTTCGTACCGTCGCCTGGACCGACGAGGTGATACGGACCCTCGACGCGGCGACCGGATGCGGAGCGGGCTGCGCCATGGGCTGGCCGGGGCTGTGGGACAGCCCCGTCGTCCGCATGGAGGACATCGCCGCGTGCGACGGCCACGGGCCGGTGCTCACCGAGAACGGCCTGCGCTCCGCCCTGTTCCTCCGGCTCCGGGGCCACCAGCGAAGATTCAGCGTGCTGACGCTCTACTCGCGCAAGCCGAGCGCCTTCGACGACGAGTCCGTACGCGTCGGGCGGCTGTTCTCGGCCCACCTCGGCATCGCCCTGGACTCCGTCGAGGTGCGGGAACAGCTCGCCGAGGCCATGCACACACGGGACGTGATCGGGCAGGCCACCGGCATCCTCATGGGGAGCATGAACATCGACGCCTCGCAGGCCTTCGACCGTCTCGTGCGCGCCTCGCAGAAGGGCAACGTGAAGCTCCGCGACATCGCGTCACGCATCGTCGAAGTCAGGTCCACGGAGCAGCACCCAGGGTGACCGGCGCGATCGCGGGCACAGGAAGGGCATGACGGATACGGCAAGGAGCACGGAGGGCACGGGGAGCGCACCGGCCGACGGCTTCGACTTCGCCTCGCTCCACGACGCGCTCACCGACTGGCGCGGCCTGCACGCCTTCCTCCAGGACGTGACGCGGCGCGCCGTCCGCGCGGTGGACGGCGCACAGGCGTGCAGCATCACGATGCGCCGCCACGGCCGCCTGGTCACGGCCGCCGCCGAAAGCGGCGAGGCGCTCCGGCTGGACCTGCTGCAGTACGAGGCCGAGACCGGGCCCTGCGTGTGCAGCATGGAGAACGGCGAGGAGAACTACGTACCCGACATGCTCCGGGAGCGGCGCTGGGGCCCGTACCCGGCGGCGGCCGCCGCGCACGGCGTACGGTCCGTCCTGGCCACCCCGCTGGCGCTGAACTCCCACACCCTGGGCGCCCTGAACCTCTACTCCGGCCGGCCCCACGCCCTCGGGGACCAGCGGGAGACGGCGCGGCGGCTGTCCGCCCAGGCGGCGGGGGCGATCGCCGTCGCCGAGCGCATCGAGCAGGAGACGGAGACGGTGCACGACCTGCGGACCGCGATGCTCTCGCGCTCGGTCATCGACCAGGCGATCGGCATCGTCATGGCCCGCAGGCGCTGCACGGCGGGTGTGGCGCTGAACATACTGCGCCGGGCCTCCCAGGGCCGGAACGTCAAACTGCGGGACCTCTGTTACGCCCTGGTGTCCGAGGCGGGCGACGGACCGCCCTCGCCCGGCTCCTTCACCGGACGGGGCCGCACCTCCCGCTAGCGCCCGGCGGCCGCTACGCCTGCGGGAGCCGGTCCCCCTGGACCGCCTGCATGTCGAGTTCGACCCGCAGCGTCGCGCCGATCGCCGAGATGCCCGCCTGGACGACCTGGTTGTAGTTCATGGCGAAGTCGTCGCGGCGCAGTTCGGCCGTCGCGCGGAAGGCCGCCCGTACGCCGCCCCACGGGTCCGGGCCCGTCCCCAGGTAGCTGAGGTCCAGGTCGACGGCGCGCGCCACCCCGTGCAGGGACAGCTCGCCGTGCACGGTCCACCGGTCGGGGCCCGCCGGGGTCAGGCCCGTACTGCGGTACCTGATCTCGGGGAACCGCTCGACGTCCAGGAAGTCGGGCGACTTCAGGTGGCCGTCCCGCATGCCGTTGCCGGTGTCGATGCTGGCCGCCGTGATGACGGCCTCGACGCGCGACGCCCCGAGGTCCTCGGCGATCTCGATGTGCCCGCCGAACTCGGTGAACCGGCCGTGCACGCTGGAGATCCCCAGGTGCTGGGCGACCGCGCCCACCGAGGAGTGCGCCGGGTCGAGCGTCCAGGTGCCGGGGGGCGGGAGTTCCACGCCGCCCTGGCGGGCCAGTACGACCGTTCCGGCGTCCGCCCGTCCGCTCGCCGTGACGAACGCCGTCGACGCCGCGGGGGCGTAACCGGCGGCCGTCACGATCACCGTGTAGGGGCCGGCCGGCAGGGGGGTGTCGGTCCTCGCCGTCCCCTCCTCGTCCGCGGCCGCCCGGACCACCTGGGTGCCCGTCATGTCGGTCACGGTCACCACCGCGTGCTGCACGGCCCAGCCGTCCCGGGTCCGTACCTGTGCGCGAAGTCCCATCCCGTTCTCTCTCCTTCAAGACTGAGGGCCCCGGGCGGGTCCGACAGGCCGTCCCCTGCCTGTCGGACCCGCTGCCGGGGCCCGTTTCCGCACCGGCCGTGGGGGCGCGCCTCCGCTAAGGACGCGCCCCGGGCCGGGGGCCTGTGATCACTCGCCCGGGTGGGCGAGCTCGATGTCGTGGCCGTCGACGCCGCGGCCCGAGACCGTCAGCGCTCCGGCCACCGGCGGGTAGCCGGTCGCGACGACCGTGTACTCGCCCGAGTCGAGGTCGGCGAAGGCGTACGCCCCGTCGTCCCCGGTGGTGGAGGAGGCGACCACGTTCCCGGCCGCGTCCATCAGCGTCACCCGGGCGTCGGCCAGCGGGCGCCGGGCGGCGCCGCCGCGTACCGTGCCCCGGACCAGCGCGCCGGACTGGAGCGCGACCTCGACGCGGGTGACGCCCTGGCCGCCGATCTCCACCGGCAGCGCCATCGGCCGGAAGCCGGCCGCGTTCACCGCGACGGTCACCGTTCCGGGGACCAGCTCGCCGAAGACGAAGTCGCCCTGGGCGGCCGACGTGCCGGTGGCGAGCACATCGCCGCGCACGTCGGTCACGATGACCATCGCGTCCTCGACGGGCAGGCCGCCGTCCGCGGCGCGCACGGTGCCGGCGAGTCCGCTCGTACCGGACAGGAGGATGTCGTACGCGACGGGCTCGTCACCCACGACCACCGTGGACGCCTGCGGCTGGAAGCCGTCGGCGGAGGCGATCAGGACGTACGAACCGGCCGCCGGGGCGTCCAGCGCGTAACGGCCCTGCTGGGCGACCGCGCGGCCGAGCTGCCGTCCGGCGAGCGAGATCAGCGTGACCGCGGCGTACGGTACGGCCGTTCCCTCGGCGGTACGGACCGTGCCGTGCAGGGTCCTGCCGGTCGCGACCGGGGCGGTGACCTCGGTGGCCGTGGTGGCCACGCCGGCGGGCGCCGCGGCCATCTGCTCCGGGTCCGACTGCGCCGACTGCGCCGCGTCGTCGTGGGACGACTTCAAGGCGACCTCCTTCACGAACAGGACCAGGATCAGACCGACCAGCGCGATGGGCGCGGCGTACAGGAAGAGGTCGGCGACCCCGTCTCCGTACGCGCTCTCCATGACGGTCCTGATCGGCGCGGGCAACGCGTCCATGTCCGGGATGGTGTTCCCGCCGCCGGCCGCGCCCGGCTTGATGTGGAGGGCGGCCAGGCCGTCCTCGACGTAGTGGGTGATGCGGCTGGAGAGCACCGCGCCGAGCGCGGAGACGCCGATGGCGCCGCCGAGGGTGCGGGTGAAGGTGACCAGCGAGCTGGCCGCGCCGAGCTCGTGCGGCTCGACCTGGTTCTGGGAGGCCAGCACGAGGTTCTGCATCATCATGCCGAGGCCGAGGCCGAGCACCGCCATGTAGACGCCGACCTGCCAGTACTCGGTGTCGTACGTGATCGTGCCGAGCAGGCCGAGGCCCGCGACCAGGCCGACGCCGCCGCCGACCAGGAAGCCCTTCCAGCGGCCGGTCTTGGTGATGATCTGGCCGGACAGGGTGGAGGAGATGAACAGGCCCGCGATCATCGGGATCGTCATGACGCCGGACATCGTCGGGGACTTGTCGCGGGCGAGCTGGAAGTACTGGCTCAGGAAGACGGTCGAGCCGAACATCGCGACACCGACGAAGAGGCTCGCGAAGGACGTGAGCGCGATCGTGCGGTTGCGGAAGAAGCGCAGCGGGATCAGCGGCTCCGCGGCCTTGGTCTCGACGAGGACGAAGATCAGTCCGAGCACGACCGAACCGCCGACCATGGCGTACGTCTGCCACGAGATCCAGTCGTACTTGTCGCCCGCCAGGGTCACCCAGATCATCAGCAGGGAGACGGAGGCGGCCAGGAAGAAGGCACCGAGCCAGTCGATCTTCACCTTGCGGCGGACGACCGGAAGCTTGAGGGTCTTCTGGAGGAGGACCAGTGCGATGGCCGCGAACGGCACACCGACGTAGAAGCACCAGCGCCAGCCCAGCCAGTCGGTGTCGGTGAGGACGCCGCCGAGCAGCGGGCCGCCGACCGTCGCGACCGCGAACGTGGCGCCGATGTAGCCGGCGTACCTGCCGCGCTCACGCGGCGGGATCATCGCGGCGATCACGATCTGCGAGAGCGCGACCAGACCGCCGGTGCCGACGCCCTGGAGCACACGGAAGGCGATGAGCGTGCCGGTGTTCTGCGATATGCCGGCCAGCGCCGAGCCGATCACGAAGATGACCAGAGCCACCTGGACCAGCAGCTTCTTGCTGAAGAGGTCCGCCAGCTTGCCCCAGAGAGGGGTGGTCACCGTCATGGACAGGAGCGCCGCGGTGACGACCCAGGTGTACGCGCTCTGGGTGCCGTCGAGGTCCCTGATGATCTCGGGGAGGGCGTTGGACACGATCGTCGACGACAGCATCGCGACGAACATGCCGAGCAGAAGACCGGTGAGGGCCTCCATGATCTGCCGGTGAGTCATCGGCGCGCCGTCGGAGGAGTGGGAGGACCCCTGCTTGGCGTGGCCGCCCCGCACACCGGCTGGTGTGGTCGTAGCCATTGAATTCCTTTGCTCTTACGCGGGTGTTGCGGGTATTGCTGTGTCGTGCTCGAAGTGGTGCGGTGACCGCGCCCGGCATTCGCCGAAGCTGTCGCGCAGGCGGGCCAGCATCGTGTTGAGCTGTCCGACCTCGTCGTCGGACCAGTCGTCGAGGGCACCGGCGAGCGTCTGGACGTAGCGCTCGGAGAGTTCCTCCAGGAGCGCCCGGCCCGCCGGGTTGAGCCGCAGGATGCGTGAACGCTTGTCGCACGGGTCGGGGGCCCGGTCGACCCAGCCGCGCTCCGCCACGTGTGCCACGTGCCGGCTGGTCACCGACATGTCGACCGCGAGGAGCTCGGCGAGCCGGCTCATCCGCATCTCGCCGTGGTGGTCGAGGAGGGTGAGCACGGCGGCCGATCCGGCCGGGCAGTGCGCGGGGAGGATGCGTGCGAGATCGCGCTTCACGGCACCGATGGCGCTGAGCTGCCGGGCCAGTTCCGCGAACTGGCTCTGTGCGGCCATGGGCACCTCCGAACATCTTGTTGCTTAGGGCAACCATATAAGCGGTTGGTTGCTACAGGCAAATTAAATCGGGCCACCTGGAGTAAAGGAACCCAAAAGGATCGGTCCGGGGCGGGTCAAGGGCGGCCGAGCGGCCGGTAAAGCCGCAGATCACGCTCGTGAAGGTGCGGTGGCACCGCCCCAGGGGCCCCTACAGGGGTCCTGGGGTGTGCGGGGCGGCCCCACTTCGCTAGGGTCCTTCCCCATGGCACACAACCCCCATGCCCCCCAGGGCCCCGAGGGTCACCACGACCCGGCGGGCAGCACCCAGATGTTCCGCGCCTTCGTGGACGACGGCGAACCGCAGCGACAGCAGCCGGCCGCGGCCGCGGCGTCGGGCGGTCCCAGGACCGGTCTGATCGTCGGCGTCGTGGCCGTCGTCGTGATCCTCGCGGCGGTCGCCTGGCTCGCGCTCAGCTGATCACCGCTCCCGGCCGGCGGACACGCCGCCCGGGGCGGCCCGGACACGGCACGACCGCCGGGGCGCTCGTCGTAGCGCCCCGGCGGTCGTGTGCCGGGCCTCTGCCCGGCGTGGCGTCGGTGACGCCGCTCAGTCCGCGATGAGCCCTTCTCTGAGCTGCGAGAGCGTGCGGGTCAGCAGGCGCGAGACGTGCATCTGGGAGATGCCGACCTCCTCACCGATCTGGGACTGCGTCATGTTCGCGAAGAACCGCAGCATGATGATCTGGCGCTCGCGCGGCGGCAGCTTCGCCAGCAGCGGCTTCAGGGACTCGCGGTACTCGACACCCTCCAGCGCCGTGTCCTCGTACCCGAGGCGGTCCGCCAGCGAACCCTCGCCGCCGTCGTCCTCCGGGGAGGGGGAGTCCAGCGAGCTCGCGGTGTAGGCGTTGCCCACCGCGAGGCCGTCGACGACGTCCTCCTCCGACACCCCGAGCACCGCGGCGAGTTCGGGCACGGTCGGGGAGCGGTCGAGCTTCTGCGCGAGGTCGTCGCTGGCCTTCGTCAGCGCGAGCCGCAGCTCCTGGAGGCGGCGCGGGACCCGTACCGACCAGCTGGTGTCGCGGAAGAAGCGCTTGATCTCGCCGACCACCGTCGGCATCGCGAACGTCGGGAACTCCACGCCCCGTTCGCAGTCGAACCGGTCGATCGCCTTGATCAGCCCGATCGTGCCGACCTGGACGATGTCCTCCATCGGCTCGTTGCGGCTGCGGAACCGGGCGGCGGCGTACCGCACCAGGGGGAGGTTGAGCTCGATCAGCGTGTCCCGTACGTATGTACGGTCCGGGCTGTCCTTGTCGAGAGCGGCAAGCCGCAGGAAGAGCGAGCGGGACAGAGTGCGGGTGTCGATGGCTTCCGGCTGCGACACCAACGGCGGCGGCGGAGCCGTCACCTGGTCGAGCACGGCAGGCACTACTTCCTTCGTGAGCACCTTCGAGCTGCCCTGTTCTGCGGACATGCCACCCCCTTGAGGTCGCTGACGGTAGCGGCGGGCGCTCCCGTCGGAGGAAGCAGCCTCCACCTGAATACCGGAGGAGTGGCTGCGGCAAACGCGGTCTCAGCAGAATGTCACATGTCGGCAACGCGCTGTAGCGCCAAGTCGACAAACCTGCGCAGGAAAGAGGGGGTGTGCGGCTTTTCGGCCACGTACGGGTCCCACCCGAACCGGTTACGCCTCGATTCGATTTGCGGATCTGAGCCGGGCGAAGCTTCTCGCCAGGAGTCTCGACACATGCATCTGGGAGACGCCCAGTTCGGCGCTGATCTGGGACTGCGTCAGGTTGTTGTAGTACCGGAGCAGGAGGATCCGCTGTTCGCGTTCGGGCAGCTGTACGAGCAGGTGGCGGACGAGGTCGCGGTGCTCGACCCCGGCCAGGGCCGGGTCCTCGTATCCGAGCCGGTCGAGCAGTCCCGGCAGCCCGTCGCCCTCCTGGGCCGCCTCCAGCGAGGTCGCGTGGTACGAGCGCCCCGCCTCGATGCACGCCAGCACCTCGTCCTCGGAGATGCGCAGGCGCTCGGCGATCTCGGCGGTCGTGGGGGAGCGCCCGTGGGCCGTCGTGAGGTCCTCGGTGGCCCCGCTGACCTGCACCCACAGCTCGTGCAGCCGGCGCGGTACGTGCACGGTCCTGACGTTGTCGCGGAAGTACCGTTTGATCTCGCCCACCACGGTCGGCATCGCGAAGGTGGGGAACTGCACGCCGCGGTCCGGGTCGAACCGGTCGATCGCGTTGATCAGCCCGATCGTGCCGACCTGGACGACGTCCTCCATCGGCTCGTTGCGGCTGCGGAACCGGGCGGCGGCGTACCGCACCAGCGGCAGGTTCGCCTCGATGAGCGCTCCGCGCACGCGGTGGTGCTCGGGCGTACCCGGGTCCAGCCCCTTCAGCTCCGCGAACAGGACCTGGGTGAGCGCCCTGGTGTCCGCGCCCCGGCGCTTCGCGGGGCTGCCCGCGGGGACGTCGGGCGCGGTCTCGGGGGGAAGTGGCTGAAGCTGTTGGGGCGGAGCTTGAGGCGCTGTACTGGCCGGCACGGACACGCCACCCCTTATCTCGGTCAACCACGTCAACTCATCCGTCAAAAGCGGTCATAGCATCACAAGACATGTGCACTGTGTGCAAGCACCGTATAAAGCCGTGTTGAGGGCAAGTTGGCTCTTAAACATGCAAAAACCCCGCACCGGAACGGTGCGGGGCCTGCTGCCGCGGGGGCTCAGAACTCGTAGTCGGCGATCACCCACGTGGCGAATTCGCGCCACTGCGCGGCGGCCGCCTGGTGGGCCGGGTGCTCGATGTAGCGCTTCAGCGCATCGCGGTCCCGGACGGCCGAGTTGATGGCGAAGTCGTACGCGATGGGCCGGTCGGTGATGTTCCAGGCGCACTCCCAGAACTCCAGCTCGGGAACGGTCCCGTCGAGCTCTTCGAAGGCCTTCACACCGGCGGCGACGCGCGGCTCGTCCCGCTCGACACCTTCGTTGAGCTTGAAGAGGACCAGATGGCGGATCAAGGAACACTCCTTCGATGCGGAGGGCGCCCGCTCACTGGATCAGCTGGGCCATGAAATCGCCGACGCCCTGGGCGGCACTGGACACGCCTTCGAACCCTACCTGGACGAAATCGGCCGCTCGCTGGGGGAAATTGATGATCGTGTACAGCACGAAGACGACGACCACGTAGAGCGTTATCTTCCTCGCCAGCACCATGTTGTTCGCCCTCCCCTGCCGGTCCCCTGAGTCGCGTGAGTCTAACCGCACAACACGAAAGCCCCGACTCCGAGAGTCGGGGCTTTCGTTCTGAGCGGTAGCGGTGGGATTTGAACCCACGGAGGAGTTGCCCCCTCACACGCTTTCGAGGCGTGCTCCTTAGGCCGCTCGGACACGCTACCGAGAGAGAGCTTAGCCCACGCCGGGCCGTGCTCCGAAATCGGTCGTCCGGCCGGTCCGCCGGCCGGCCCCTCAGCGGCCCCTCGCCGCCCCCTCAGCCATCCCTCAGCGGTCCCTGAAGAAGGCCGTCAGCCGGTCCGAGCACTCCTTTTCGAGTACGCCCGAGACGACCTCGGGCCGGTGGTTCAGCCTCCGGTCCCGTACGACGTCCCAGAGCGAACCGGCCGCGCCCGCCTTCTCGTCGAGCGCCCCGTAGACCACCCTCTCCACCCGCGACTGCACGAGCGCTCCCGCGCACATCGTGCACGGCTCCAGGGTGACGACGAGCGTGCAGCCCGTCAGCCGCCACTCGCCGAGCTCGTGCGCCGCCCTGCGGATGGCCAGCACCTCGGCGTGCGCCGTCGGGTCGCCCGTCGCCTCACGCTCGTTGTGGCCCGCCGAGAGCAGCGAGCCGTCGGGGGCCAGCACGACGGCGCCGACCGGTACGTCACCGGCCACCGCCGCCCGTGCCGCCTCGTCCAGGGCCAGGCGCATGGGCGCCCGCCACCGGTCCCGTACCGGATCCGGGCCCGGATCCTGCTCCTCTGCCACTGCCGGACTCACTACTGGACGGTCTCCAGTACGTCGGCGGCGCCCAGGGCGTCCGCGATCTCGCCCAGCGCGTCCGTGTCGAGCGCCAGCAGCTCCTTCTCGGGCAGGCCGAGGTCCGTCAGGATCCCCGCCTCCCCGAGCGGGCCCGCCGGTACGGCACCGCCGTCGTCCGCCGTGATCTCCTCCTCTTCGTCGTCGATGACTTCCTCGTCCGGCTCCCCGTCCTCGGTGCCGTCGAGGTCGACGAGCACTTCCAGGACGTCCGGGTCCTCGGGGTCCCGGCCGAGCAGTTCGTCGGTGAGCAGGATCTCCCCGTACGAGGAACGGGCGGCCGCGGCCGCGTCCGAGACATAGATACGAGGGTCCTCCTCGCCGTCCACCCGGACGAGGCCGAACCATGCGTCTTCCTGCTCGATGAAGACGATCACCGTGTCGTCGTCGACCGTGGCCTCACGGGCCAGATCGGTCAGGTCGGACAGGGTTTCCACGTCGTCGAGCTCCGTGTCGCTCGCTTTCCACCCGTCTTCGGTGCGCGCGAGCAGTGCGGCGAAGTACACCGTGACTCTCCCACTGGTCTTGAGAAGTGCCGGTTGGAGTTCCTCCCGGCTGGAGGGTTCGCTGAGGTGGGGAGAAACCGTTTCGCAGCTCCGAGCCCCGCCCACTCGGAATCGTGGCAGAAACAATCGCTCCGCGAGAGGTCTTCCGCTCTTGCGTCGTGTCCCGGTCCCGCGAGCGGGCCCGCTACCAGCGGAAGGTGCGCATCCGCATCTGCTGCCGCATCCGGGCCGCCCGGGCCCGGCGCGGCTGCACCCGGTCACGCAGTGCCTTGGCCTCGTGCAGCTCGCGCAGGAACTGGGCGCGCCGCCGCCTGCGGTCGACCTCACCTGTGTTTTCCTGCTGTTCCTGACCGTGCTCCCCGTCCGGCATCGACCACACCACCCCAAACCCGGGTTTGCTTCCCACCCCACCTTCCCTCCGGTCGGCGGGTTGATGCCAGCGCGGGCCGCCGGGATGCCCGGTTACTGTTGACGCCATGCGGATCCATGTTGTCGACCACCCGCTGGTGGCGCACAAACTCACCACGCTGCGCGACAGGCGCACCGACTCTCCGACCTTCCGGCGCCTCGCCGACGAGCTGGTCACCCTGCTCGCGTACGAGGCCACCCGGGACGTGCGGACCGAGCAGGTCGACATCCAGACCCCGGTCACGTCGACGACGGGTGTGAAGCTGTCCCACCCGCGCCCCCTGGTGGTACCGATCCTGCGGGCCGGTCTGGGCATGCTCGACGGCATGGTGCGGCTGCTGCCGACCGCCGAGGTGGGTTTCCTCGGCATGATCCGCAACGAGGAGACGCTCCAGGCGGAGACGTACGCCACCCGGATGCCGGAGGACCTCTCCGGCCGCCAGGTGTACGTGCTCGACCCGATGCTGGCCACCGGCGGCACCCTGGTCGCGGCGATCCGTGAGCTGATCAAGCGCGGCGCGGACGACGTCACGGCGGTCGTGCTGCTCGCGGCGCCCGAGGGTGTCGAGGTCATGGAGCGGGAGCTGGCCGGCACTCCGGTCACCGTGGTCACCGCCTCGGTCGACGAGCGCCTCAACGAGCACGGCTACATCGTGCCGGGCCTCGGCGACGCGGGCGACCGGATGTACGGGACCGCCGGCTAGGGCGTGCGGATGTACGGGACCGCCGGCCGGCGGCCGTACGGACGCGGCGTTCTCAGCACTTCGAGGAGGGCGCGGGCGCGGGTTCGGCCAGAACGGCCAGGGCCCGGTCCGCGTCCTTCTTCGTGTCCAGCTTCTTGAAGGCCGTGCCCAGGATCAGGTCCACTTCGGCGCCCTTGCGGGTGTCGGTCTTCCGCGGGGCGCCCTTGAGCTGCGTGCCGAGTACGGGCAGGGCGCCGGCGACCGCCCTGGGCGAGCCCAGCAGCACCCCGGAGCCCTTGACCTTCTTGTCGTACTCCTTGGGGGCGTTGCCGATCTCGCCGATGGCGAAGCCGCGCTTCTTCAGCTCGTCGGCGGTGCTCTTGGCGAGGCCGGAGCGCGGTGTCGCGTTGTAGACGTTGACCTTGATCTTGCCCGGCTCGGGCAGCGCGGCCCTCGGTGGCGCGGACGCCGCGGCGGGCCTCGCGCAGCCCTGGCCGCGTCCGGCGGCCGTGGTCCTCTTCCCGCCGCCCGTGAAGACGTCGATGAGCTGCAGAGTCCCCCAGCCGGCCAGACCGAGGGCCACGATCGAGGCCGCCACCGCGAGGATGGTCCTGCGTCGGTTCCGGGGGCGTCGCATACGCGGGTACTTGTCGCCCGTAATGCGGTACTTTCCGCCCATGCCGGGGGGTGTCAGCATGCTCATGGGCGCAGCGTAGTGCGCCTCGGTGATGATGCCTACTAAATGATCAATGACTTCGGGCCGGACCAACCCGTAAGGACCAATGAGGGCGGCCTCCGGGGGCCGTCCGGGTGACCGGGCGGCCCGATGATCAGATGGTGTCCAGTTCGAGGACGCGCGCGTGCAGCACCTGGCGCTGCTGGAGCGCGGCGCGGACCGCGCGGTGCAGTCCGTCCTCCAGGTAGAGGTCGCCCTGCCACTTCACGACGTGGGCGAAGAGGTCGCCGTAGAACGTCGAGTCCTCGGCGAGCAGTGTCTCGAGATCCAGCTGGCCCTTGGTGGTCACCAGCTGATCGAGGCGGACCGGGCGCGGCGCGACATCCGCCCACTGCCGGGTGCTTTCCCGGCCGTGGTCGGGATACGGCCGGCCGTTTCCGATGCGCTTGAAGATCACACGGAAAGCCTACCGGGCGGGCGGCTCCGGGCGCAGCCATGAGGGCGGGGCGCAAAGGCCGTATCAAACGTCAGAACGGGAGCAAATCATGAGCGGAAGCGCCCCCTCCGGTGGTGTGGGGCGGTCCGGGCGGCCCCGTCGCGGTGATTGCGGCGGGTCGTGGCGGGGGCGCGGCGGGTGCCACCGCACGGAGAGCGGGCCGGACGGGTTTTCCCCCGTTCGGGGGACGCCCCTCCCGGGAGCCCCTCCCTTGTGGCTCCGAGCCCGTCCTCCGGGTCGGACCGGCAGGAACCTGACAAAGCCGCGCGGCATGATTGTCGGACCCTCGTGGAACGATTCCCCAGTCGGCTGTAAACAGGACAGTTTACGGGTGGGGGAGTCATGGTCTCGTACGACGAGAGCGACGCGTGCGACGCGTGCGGTGTCCCGCGCGGCAGGTGGCGGGCGGTTCTGGGGATGACGCTGTGCGGTCCGTGCGAACGGACCGGGGGCAGCCGTCCCGGCCGTGAACCGGTGCTGCTCGCCGAGGTGCTGGCCGTCACGGTGGCCGGGTTGTCCTTCGATGTCACCCGTGACGCGGCGGTGTCGTCCTCATGATGTGAACGAGGAAAACGATGGGGCAGAGGAGTGCGACGCGCCCCGCGGGCGCCTGACGGGCATCGCCTACGGGATTCCCGGCGGCGTCGACGGGGCCGGGGACGTGGCCCGGGAGAGCTGGATCGGGTTGCGCGGCCCTGCTCCCCGTCCCCGCCTCCCCCGACCGCATCGGCCGCCCGGTGGTCTCCCCTTCCTCCACGTCACCGGCGTGCCCGGGGGGTATGCCGCCGGGGACACGGCAGCGGCGTACGCCGAACCGGGCCACCAGGTGCTGCCGGCGCCCCATCGAGGAAGGGGGGAGGGGAAGGAGGGCGGGCGGATGACGTGAGAAGTGACGGACCGGCGGTCGTCCCGGAAGTGGGATATTCTCTCTGAAGTGAGAAGCGTCGAGGACCGACTGGCAGCCAGGCTCTCCGAGCTGCGCACGGAGCGCGGCTGGTCGCTGGACGAGCTGGCGCGGCGTACGGGCATCAGCCGATCGACCCTCTCCCGGCTGGAGCGTGCCGAGATCAGCCCGACGGCGGTGATGCTGGGCGCCCTGTGCACGGCGTACGGACGGACGATGTCGCACCTGCTCGCCGAGGTGGAGGCCGAGCCGCCGCAACTGGTGCGGGCCGACCACCAGTTGGTGTGGCGCGACGAGGAGTCGGGCTTCACCCGGCGGTCGGTGTCCCCGCCGCACCCCGGGCTGCGGGGCGAGATCGTCGAGGGGGCGCTGCGGCCGGGCGCGGACATCTCGTACGAAGGACCTCCCGTGCCGGGCGTCGAGCAGCACATCTGGGTACGGGAAGGCGCCCTGGAGGTCACGGCGGGCGGCGGCGTCCACGAGCTCCGCGCCGGGGACTGCCTGCGTTTCCGCCTCTGGGGCCCTTCGCGGTTCCGCTGTCCGGGCCCCGGTCCGGTCCGCTACGCGGTCCTGGTCGTCCTGCCATGACCGCCGGCGCGCGGACTCATGTCATCGCACGTCTGTCGCCCGACGGGTTCCGCGACAGCGTGCGGGGCCTGGCCGGCCTCCTCGCGGACGCGGTCGACGGCAACGCGTCCGTCGGCTTCCTCGCCCCCTTCGGCCATGACGAGGCCGTCGCCTGGTGGGCCGCCCAGCAACCGGCGGTGGACGACGGCAGCCTCACCGTGTGGGCCGCCCGCGGTCCCAGCGGCATCACCGGCGCCTTCGGTCTCGCCCGCAGCCCCAAGCCCAACAGCCGGCACCGCGCCGAACTGGTCAAGCTCATGGTCCACCGCGACGCCCGCGGCCAGGGCCTGGGCCGCGCACTCCTCGCCACCGCCGAAGAGGCCGCCGCCCGCGCCGGAGCCACGCTCCTGCTCCTGGACACCGAGACCGGCAGCCCCGCCGAGCACCTCTACCGCGCCGCGGGCTGGACCCGCTACGGCGTCGTCCCCGACTACGCGGGCGATCCGGCCGGCACCCTCAAGGACTGCAGCTTCTACTTCAAGCGCCTGACGCCCACGCACCCCGCGCCGGACCCGGCCACGGCTACGGCCGGGTCCGCGGCCACGGGCCGAGGCGGTCACTGCCCGGAAACGGTGGGCGGCGCCGAAGCCGGCGCGTGAGGCCGGCGCCGGCGGATTCCGCGGGGCCGACCGGTGCGCCCCAGCGCGCCTCAGCGCGCGAGTCCGCCGAGGCCGCGCAGATCTGCTGAAGGCGTACGGCCCGTTCAACGAGCCCCGCCCGGTGTCCGGTACGAAACTGATGCCGCTGTCCCCGCGGGAGGCGTTGCGCAGCGGACGGTTCAACCGGGTGCCGGTGCTCATCGGCGTCAACCACGACGAGGAGCGCGGCAGGGGCCTCGGCCAGGAGCTGGCGCCGGGAGGCGCCCCCATGGAACCGGAGGCGTACGAGCCCGCGATCCGGGAGGAGTTCGGCGACAGGGCCGACGGCGTACTGAAGCGCTACCCGCTCGGCGCGTTCCCCTCGGCGGGCGAAGCCCTGGCCACGGTCCGCACGGATGCGGCGTGGTCGGCCCCGACCCTGGACACCGCGCGACTGCTCTCGGCGTGGGCCCCGACCCGGATGTACGAGTTCAGCGAGCGCGACACGCCTTGGTTCGACGCGTACCCGACGCCCAGCTTCGACCAGCGTGCCCAGCACATGTCCGAGCCGGCCTATCTGTTCGACATGGACCTGTTCCAGGAGGTGAAGCACGGCCAGGCCCGATTCCGCGACCGGATGATCAGCACATGGGTGGAGTTCGCCGACTCGGGCCGTACGAACCGGCCGCACTTCCAGGAGGCCGGCGGATACGTGCAGACGCTGGCCTCGGACACCTGGAGGCGCGCGGACTTCACGAAGGACCACGACTACCCGTTCTGGAAGAACCACCGCTGACCGACCGGGAGCACGACGAAGGCCCCGGCCGGTTTCCCGGTCGGGGCCTTCTGTACCGCAGAAGCGGTGGCGGAGGATACGAGATTCGAACTCGTGAGGGGTTGCCCCCAACACGCTTTCCAAGCGTGCGCCCTAGGCCACTAGGCGAATCCTCCGCGGCAAACAATACAAGACGTTGAGGAGTGCTCGCGAACGCGTTCCGGGCGGTCGGGGGCCGGCTCGTTTTTCCGGGGGGCGATCCGCTAGTGTGGGGGCCAGCCCCTCACGTGGCGCCATCTCACCGAACTCCCCCAGGGCCGGAAGGCAGCAAGGGTAAGTGGGCTCTGGCGGGTGCGTGGGGGGCGCTTGCGTTGGGCGGGGACGGTTGTCGGTGGGTCCCGATAACCTCGTATACGTGTCGTCCCTTGCGCTCTACCGCCGCTACCGTCCCGAGTCGTTCGCCGAGGTCATCGGGCAGGAGCATGTCACTGCCCCGCTGCAGCAGGCCCTGCGTAACAACCGGGTCAACCACGCGTACCTGTTCAGCGGGCCGCGGGGCTGTGGAAAGACGACCAGCGCGCGCATCCTCGCCCGCTGCCTCAACTGCGAGCAGGGGCCCACACCCACCCCTTGCGGCACGTGCCAGTCCTGTGTCGACCTGGCCAGGAACGGCCGGGGATCGATCGACGTCATCGAGATCGACGCGGCTTCGCACGGTGGTGTGGACGACGCCCGTGACCTGCGGGAAAAGGCGTTCTTCGGTCCGGCCGGCAGCCGCTACAAGATCTACATCATCGACGAGGCGCACATGGTCACCCCGGCGGGCTTCAACGCCCTGCTGAAGGTGGTCGAGGAGCCCCCGGAGCACCTCAAGTTCATCTTCGCGACGACGGAGCCCGAGAAGGTCATCGGCACGATCCGGTCGCGTACGCACCACTACCCCTTCCGCCTGGTGCCGCCCGGGACGCTGCGCGACTACCTCGGCGAGGTGTGCGGCAAGGAGAACATCCCGGTCGAGGAAGGGGTGCTTCCGCTGGTCGTGCGGTCCGGGGCCGGGTCCGTGCGCGACTCGATGTCCGTCATGGACCAGCTGCTCGCCGGCGCGGCCGAGGACGGTGTGACATACGCCATGGCCACCGCGCTCCTCGGGTACACGGAGAGTTCGCTCCTCGACTCGGTCGTGGACGCCTTCGCGGCGGGTGACGGAGCCGCCGCGTTCGAGGTCGTGGACCAGGTCATCGAGGGCGGCAACGATCCGCGCCGGTTCGTGGCCGACCTGCTGGAGCGGCTCCGGGACCTGGTGATCCTGGCCGCCGTTCCCGACGCACGCGAGAAGGGCCTGATCGACGCGCCCGCGGACGTCGTGGAACGGATGCAGGCACAGGCCTCGGTGTTCGGCGCGGCGGAGCTGAGCCGCGCCGCCGACCTGGTCAACACGGGGCTCACCGAGATGCGGGGCGCGACGTCGCCGCGGCTCCAGCTGGAGCTGATCTGCGCCCGGGTGCTGCTGCCCGCCGCCTTCGACGACGAGCGCTCGCTCCAGGCACGGCTGGACCGCCTGGAGCGCAACGGCGGTGGCGCCGGTGGCGCGTTCATGGCCGCGGCCGCCGCTCCCGGCCCCGCGATGGGGTACGTACCGGGACCCGACGCGCATGGGGGAGTGGGTGCGGCGGTGCCCGCTCCCGCTGTGCCCGCGGCTCCTGCGCCCGCTCCCGCTCCTGCGCCCGCCCCGGCGCCGGTGGCCGCACCACCCGCTCCGGCCGCCGTCGAGGGCGGGCAGGGCCCCGGTG
>NZ_BAAAUD010000036.1:0-102811 GCF_039533765.1 Streptomyces enissocaesilis
ACCCGTCTACGACACCCTCATGGCCGACCAACTCGACACCGCCATCGAACAAAACGGCAAAGGCGACCTTGCGGCGCTGCTGGCCGGCAACGACACCTGGACCGTCGTCGGCTGACGTCACCGCGCCGGCGGGTGAAAGGGGCGCCCGGTCCTGAGGGACCGGGCGCCCCTCTTTTCGTGCTCGCGCGCCTCTTCTTTCCGTGCCGCCGCGCGCCGGATGTCATGACCGTATGGGGATACGGGCATGACATCCGGGCCGGGTCGGCGCTACCTTCAGCAGGATGATGTGCGCGGGTCGGGAGGGCGAGTGAAGTCGGTCAACGAACAGCGGTCGGGGTTGCTGTACGGCATCGGCGCCTACGGGATGTGGGGGCTCGTCCCCCTCTTCTGGCCGCTCCTCAAGCCCGCCGGCGCGATGGAGATCCTGGCCCACCGCATGGTCTGGTCCCTCGCCGTCGTCGGCGTGGTGCTGGTGGTGGTACGCCGGTGGGCATGGGTCGGGGAGCTCGTCCGTCAGCCCCGGAAGCTGGGGCTGATAGCCGTCGCCGCGACCGTCATCACCGTCAACTGGGGTCTCTACATCTGGTCCGTCAACAACGGCCAGGTCGTCGAGGCGTCGCTCGGATACTTCATCAATCCGCTGGTCACCATCGCCATGGGCGTCCTGCTGCTGAAGGAACGCCTGCGGCCCGTGCAGTGGACGGCGGTCGGGGTGGGTTTCGCGGCGGTGCTGGTACTGGCTGTCGGGTACGGGCGGCCGCCCTGGATCTCCCTGGTCCTGGCCTTCTCGTTCGCGACGTACGGCCTGGTCAAGAAGAAGGTCAACCTCGGTGGTGTGGAGTCGCTGGCCGCCGAGACCGCCGTCCAGTTCCTCCCCGCGCTGGGCTACCTGCTCTGGATCGGGTCGCACGGGGACGCGACCTTCGGCACGGAGGGGCTGGGGCACGCGGGGTTGCTCGCCGCCACCGGCATCGTGACCGCCGTGCCGCTGGTCTGCTTCGGTGCGGCGGCGATCCGGGTGCCGTTGTCGACGCTGGGGCTGTTGCAGTACCTCGCGCCGGTCTTCCAGTTCGGGCTCGGTGTCGTGTACTTCCATGAGGCGATGCCGCCGGAGCGCTGGGCCGGCTTCTCGCTGGTGTGGGCGGCGCTGGCGCTGCTGACGTGGGACGCGCTGCGTACAGCGCGGCGGGGGCGGGCGGAGGCGGTGCGGCTGGCCGCGATGGCGGCGACTGCCGCTGCGGTGCCGACCGCTGCGGCGACTGCGGGCACGGGTGGCGCGTTGGGCTCCGCGGCCGAGCCGGCGCCGACGCCGGCGCCCACCAAGCCCGTGCCGTAGGGGAGCGCCCCCACGGGGCTGTTCCCCTCCCCTCTCCCTCCTCGCCCCTTCCCGAAGCCGGGGCTCCGCCCCAGACCCCGCTCCTCAATCGCCGGAGGGGCTCCGAAGGAGCCCCTCCGGGTGCCTACCCCGCCGGTACAGCTCCCGGCTGTGCGTCGGCCGGCCGGGACGTCTCCAGCGGCGCCCGCCCACCACGCCCGGCGTTTCCGCCCCGCAGGCCGAACGCCGTGATCACCGTGCCCGCGACGACCATCACCGCCGGCACCGCGACAGCATGGCGACGTCGATGCCTTCGAGGAAGATGGTGCCGCAGAGTACGAGCAACAGTGCCCAGGCGCGTCGGGCCATGGGTAAGGGCCTTTCGTATCAGGCCAGTTGTCGGGACGCAGGTCGGTTCCCTCTTGTAACCACTGGCATCCTGCGGCAGCATCACGGCGTATGGAAGAAGGCACTTCGAAGTCACCGAGCAACTGCCAAGTCACCGACTCCCAGGGGGCGTACGGCGACACCGACCCCTTCCAGTGGGACACCCGCGAGGACTGCGAGGTCCGCCAGATCCTCGACCGGGTCGCCGACAAGTGGTCGCTGCTGGTCATCGCGCTGCTCGACAACCACGTACTGCGCTTCACCGAACTGCGGCGCAGGATCGACGGCATCAGCCAGCGCATGCTGACGGTGACGCTGCGCCAGCTGGAGCGCGACGGGCTCGTCGAGCGGACGGTGCACCCGGTGGTGCCGCCGCGCGTGGAGTACGAACTGACGCCGCTCGGCGCGACGTTGCACACCACGATCCGTTCCCTGGTCACCTGGACCGAGAAGCACCAGAACGAGATCGCGGCGGCCCGCGCCGACTACGACGCCCGTACGGCGGCCGAGGAGGCAACGACGGAGGCGGCGGACGCGGCGGCGGCGGACGCGGCGGAGAAGGCTCCTGCCGCCGCGGCTTCCGGACGCTGACTCGGGCTCGACTCCCGGTACCGGAGCGGCTCCCGGCCACGGCGCCGCGGCGCCGCACGAGGCGCCCCTCAGCCGTCCGCCGGGGCAGCCCCCTCGCTGCGGCGGGCGCGGTGGGCGCGCACCTTGTTGCGGTTTCCGCAGTGCTCCATCGCGCACCAGCGGCGGCGCCCGGGGCGCGAGGTGTCGACGAACAGCAGACAGCAGTCGTGCGAGCCGCACGCGCGGATGCGGTGGGCGTACGGTCCGGTGAACAGGTCGACCGCGTCGCGCGCCACCGTCGACAGCAGCCGGTCCCCGGTCGCGCCCGGCACCCACGCGCGCACGGCGCCCGCTCCCGCGACCACGTCGATACGGGCGGCCAGCGGCTCCCGCGCCGCCCGCTCGTTGACCACGTCGAGGTCGGCGGCGGCCAGGGCGCGGCCGTGGGCACGGTCGGCGGCCAGCCGGTGGAGCGCGCCGCGCAGGGTGCGCGCGTCCGCCAGCTCGTCTTCGCTCACGGCCAGGTCGAGCCCCGGCGGCAGCCGGCTCCGCTCCGCCCACCGCACCAGATCGGCGGGGGTGTGCAGCACTTCGTACCGGGCGAGCGGCCCGGGGCCGCCGGTCGGCAGCAGTTCGAGGCAGAGGGCGCCCGCGTCGAAGGGATACGGACGGCCCTGCGGCGTACGCAGGATCAGGCCGGGCGTTTCCGTTGCGCGCTCCATCACGTAACCACTATAACCAGTTACCATGACACTGCACTGGAAGCTCGTCGTCGACGCCAACGACCCGCACGCCCAGGCCGACTTCTGGGCCGCGGCCCTCGGCTACGAGGTGGAGGACAACGACGCCCTGATCGAGCGCCTCATCGGTTTCGGCGCCGTAGTGCCCGACGCGACGGTGGAATTCCACGGCCGCCGCGCCTTTCGCGATCTGGTCGCCGTCCGGCATCCGGACGACCCGTACGACAAGGACACGGGGACGGGGCTCGGCCGCCGGATCCTCTTCCAGCGCGTACCGGAGACGAAGACGGTCAAGAACCGGCTGCACATCGACGTGCACGCCGAACCGGGCACGCGGGAGACCGAAGTCGCCCGCCTGGAGGCGCTCGGCGCGGCCGTCGCCGACCGCGTGAAGGAGCCCGGGGGCGAATGGGTGGTCATGACGGATCCCGAGGGAAACGAGTACTGCGTGCAGTGAGGCGGCTTCCGCGCCGCCCGCACCGTCCGGCATTCGAACACCGGTGACCGGTTTCCGCTCTTGACGGTGGGTCGGTCCCTCGCTGAACATTCAGCACGCGCAGCCACGCACGGCCCACGCAGAACCGTCGCACCATCAGCTCCAACGCCCCGCGCCGCCGCACGCGTCGCGGGGCGTCTCGCACGTTCCGTCTGTCCCCGTACGGAATCCGGAGCCCCCACATGAACCTCTCCAGCACCGCCGGCCGCACCGCCGCAACCGTCGCCCTCGCCCTCACCGGCCTGGTCGCCGCCACCACGCCCGCCGCGTCCGCCACCACCGCCGCCCCGTCCGCGGCGCTCGCCGCCCCCGACATACCCCTCGCCAACGTCAAGGCGCACCTCACCCAGCTCCAGTCGATAGCCACCTCCAACGGAGGCAACCGCGCACACGGCCGCCCCGGCTACAAGGCATCCGTCGACTACCTGAAGGCCAAGCTGGACGCCGCCGGATTCACCACCTCCGTCACGACGTTCACCTCCGGCGGCGCGACCGGCTACAACCTCGTCGCCGACTGGCCGGGCGGCGACCCCAACCAGGTCCTGATGGCCGGCGCGCACCTCGACTCGGTCGCCTCGGGCCCCGGCATCAACGACAACGGGTCCGGTTCCGCCGCCGTCCTGGAGACCGCCCTCGCCGTCTCCCGCGCCCAGCTCAAGCCCGCAAAGCATCTGCGGTTCGGCTGGTGGGGCGCGGAGGAGCTGGGGCTCGTCGGATCCAAGGCGTACGTCAACAGCCTTCCCGCCACCGAGCGTTCGAAGTTCTCCGGCTACCTCAACTTCGACATGATCGGCTCGCCGAACCCCGGCTACTTCGTCTACGACGACGACCCGGTCATCGAGAAGACCTTCAAGGACTACTACGCGGGCCTCGGCGTCCCGACGGAGATCGAGACCGAGGGCGACGGCCGCTCCGACCACGCGAACTTCAAGAACGTGGGCATACCGGTCGGCGGCCTCTTCACCGGCGCGAGCCGTACGAAGACGAGCGCCCAGGCCCAGAAGTGGGGCGGCACCGCCGGGACGGCCTTCGACCGCTGCTACCACTCCTCCTGCGACACCACGGCGAACATCAACGACACCGCCCTGGACCGCAACAGCGACGCGATCGCCCACGCCGTCTGGACGCTGGGCACCGGACCCACCACCCCGCCCGGCGACGTGTACGAGAACACCGCCGACGTCGCCGTCCCGGACAACGGCACGGCCGTCACCTCGTCCGTCACCGTCCCGGGCCGCACGGGCAATGCCCCGGCCACCCTCCGGGTGGGAGTGGACATCAAGCACACCTGGCGCGGTGACCTGGTGGTCGACCTCGTCGCGCCCGACGGGACGGCGTACCGGCTGAAGAACTCCAGCAGCAGCGACTCGGCCGACAACGTGATCACCACCTACACGGTGGACGCGTCGGGGGAGCCGGCCAACGGCACCTGGAAGCTCAGGGCTCAGGACATCGCCGCGCAGGACACCGGCTACATCGACAGCTGGAAGCTCACCTTCTGACAGCCGGCCGCCGGCACCTCGCATCCGGCACCCGGCAGATGACAGGTGCCGGATGCACGGATCAGCGCCACCGCCCGCGCAACGGACCTGACGAAACGGCCGGCGCCGCCCTCGTGCCCCAGGGGGCGGCTCAGGCCGTGATGTCCTTCGTCGTGAAGCGCGCCCAGGCCGCGGAGCCGAACACCGCCGCGTACAGCGCCTGGAGTCCGAGATTGTCCAGCACCCCGTCCCAGTAGAGCGGCTCGCGCAGCAGGTCCGTGAAGGACAGCCAGTGGTGCGTGAAGAGATACGGATGGACCACGGCCAGCTGCGGGACCGTGTCCAGGATCTGCACCGTGATCAGCAGTCCGACCGTCGTCGCCATCGCCGCGACGCCGCTGTTGGTGAGGGTCGAGACGAACAGGCCGATCGCCGCGAGCCCGACCAGCGAGGCCGCCACGACCGCCGCGATCAGCACGGCCCGTACCAGCCCGTCCCCGAAGCCGGTCCGCGTGCCCGAGATGGTGGTGACTTCGCCCAGCGGGAAGAGCAGGGCCCCGGTGACCAGCGCGGACACGGCCACGACCAGGGTCGCGACCAGGCAGAAGACCATCGTGGACGCGAACTTGGCGAGCAGCAGCCGGGTACGTCCGGCCGGGGCGACCAGCAGATAGCGCAGCGTGCCCGCGTTCGCCTCGCCCGCCACCGCGTCGCCCGCGACGACGCCGACGGCCATCGGCAGGAAGACCGGCAGGGTCGCGGCGAGCGCGGCGAAGACGAGGAAGAGACCGTTGTTGGTGATCTGCGTGAGGAAGGCCGGTCCCGCGCCGCCCCCTCCGCCGCCGGCCGACGAGCCGTCGCCCGTCTCGATCTTCACGGCGATGCCGATCAGTACGGGTACGGCGGCCAGCACCGCCAGCAGCGCGAGCGTGCGCCAGCGCCGGAAGGTGGTGGTCAGCTCGGACCGCAGGAGCCCGAGCGTCCACAGCGGGCTGCGGGCCCGCGGGCTCTCCTGCCGGACCGTCGTCTCAGCCCGCGACATCGAAACCCTCCCCCGTCAGTGCCACGAACGCGTCCTCCAGCGAGGCCCGTTCGACGCCGAAGGACCTCACCCGCACACCGGCCCGCACGAGTGCGGTGTTGAGGTCCGCCAGGTCCACGTCCCCCGGCGGCAGCTCTCCGGTCACCCGGTCCTCCGTGACCGTCAGACCGGTGACGCCCAGCTCCTTGAGCACCCGCGCCGCGTCCGCCGCGTCCGGTGTGGTGACGGCGAGCCGCCCGTGCGCACCGGCCGCCAGCCCGGCGACCGGGCCCTGCACGATCAGCCGCCCCCGGGCCATCACCGCCGCGTGCGTGCACACCTGCTCGATCTCGTCGAGCAGGTGCGAGGAGAGGAAGACCGTCGTGCCGTCCGCCGCCAGCTCCCGCACCAGCGAACGGATCTCGCGCATGCCCTGCGGGTCGAGGCCGTTCGTCGGCTCGTCGAGTACGAGCAGCCGGCGCGGCCGGAGCAGCGCGGACGCGAGCCCGAGCCGCTGCTTCATCCCCAGCGAGTACGCCTTGGCCTTCTTGCTCCCCGCGGCCGTCAGGCCCACCCGGTCGAGTGCCGCCGCGACCCGCGCCCGGCGGGTGCGCGGATCGGCCGCCGGGTCGGCGGAGTCGTAGCGGATCAGGTTGTCGCGGCCCGACAGGAACCCGTACAGCGCGGGCCCCTCGATGAGCGCGCCCACCTCGGGCAGCACGCTGCGGGCGGCGCGCGGCACGGGTCTGCCGAGCAGGGTCGCCGTACCGGACGTCGGCTCGATCAGGCCCATCAGCATCCGGATGGTGGTCGTCTTCCCCGAGCCGTTGGGCCCGAGGAAGCCGAAGACACTGCCGGCGGGGACAGTGAGATCGAGACCGTCGACGGCGAGCTGCCCGCCGCGGAAACGCTTGGTGAGCCCACGTGTGTCGATCACGGCCTCACTGTTCACGGCGGACAGCTCCTCCATCCCGGCTCTGCCTTGTCTGCCTTGCTTCTTCTGCTTGCCTTCTTCTACTTGCTCACTTGCTCACTTGGCCGCGTCGGCGGCCCGGACCAGCGCGTCCTTGGTGACCGCGCCGACGTACACCTTGCCGTCGTCCGTCATCAGGGCGTTGACGAGACGGGTCTCGAAGACCGTGCCCGAGCCGAACTCACCGGACACCTTGTCGCCCAGCGCGTCCATGAACTGCTCGGCCTCCGGCGGTACGTCGCCCTTCTCCGGTGCCTTGAAGCCGGCGTCGTCGCCCGCCGCACCGCCGCCGGGGGACGAGATCTCGGCGACCGAGGTCCAGCCCTCGCCGATGACGTTCAGCCCCTCGAAGTCCTTCAGGTCCTCCTCGCCCTTGAAGCCCTTCCCGAAGTCCTTCTCCTGGGCGTTCGGCCCGTCGTCGCCCTCGGTCACCTTCGTGCCCTTGGGCGGGGTGAACGTGAAGGTGTCCGCGGCCGGCTTCCCGAAGTCGACCTTCGTGAAGCCCACGTCGATCGCGGCCTTGCCGCCGCTGCTCGGTGTGAGGGTGAACTTGAGCGGTACGCCGTTCTCCGCGTCGACCGCGACCCGGACGGACCCGATCGTCGAACCGGACTGCTCGGGCTTGATGAGCAACTGGTACGCGTCCCGGCCGGCGACCTGCGTCGTACCGTCGACCGTCACCGCGGTGGTGTCGTCCGCGGCCTTCAGCGCCTCCTCGGCCAGCCCCTTCGGCGTCGTCGGGACCCCCTCGGGAAGCTTCTCCTGCTGGCCGGAGTCCTCGGCCGAGTCCCTGGCGTCCGCGGGCGCCTTGGTGTGGAAGGCCTCGTTCGAGGCGCTGTCGTACGCCCAGACCTCACCCGCGTTGTGAATCAGGCTGTACTCCGCGGCGTCGTCCAGGACCGACACCCGCTGCTTGTCCGGGCCGTCGGCCGCGACGCGCAGCGTGTGCGTGCCGGAAGCGAGTTCCATCAGCTTGGCCTGCGGATCGGCCGACGAGCCCTCGCCCCCGCCCCGGGGGGCCAGGCTGCCCGCGATGCCGTCCAGGGAGGGGATGCCCAGGTCGGTGCTGATCTTCACGGTGCCGGAGAGGTGCTGCGTGTCCGAGGCCGCCATCTTCTCGACCAGTTGCTGAGCGGTGATCTTCGGCAGGTCGGGGTCGCCGGAATCGGCGAGCGCCGGGACGAGCCCGATGGTCGCCGCCGCCACCCCCGCCACCGCGACCGGGACGATGTAACGCGCGGCCTTCCGGCGGCCGGCGGCGAAGTTCCCGCCGTCGGTGGTCTGTGCGCTGTCGTTGGGTGCCATGTGTGCTCTACCTCCGTGGTTGGCGGCCGTCGTCCACTGCACTCGTCCACCCCGCGCCGCCATTCTCACCCGAATCGGTGGGGAGTGGTGGTTCTCATCCGACCAAAACGGCGGGCAGGAAGCGTCAGCCCGCAGGATCAACTCCGTCTCCTGCTCCGGGATGACACAAGACGCCGGCGCCTCCCCCGTCAGTCAGGGGAGGCGCCGGTCGGCCCTTGCGTCCATCGGTGGCCGGCTGCCTAGCCGGCGCGGTGCACCACCGCGTCGCACAGCTCCTCCAGAGCCGACTTCGCGTAGCACTCGGGCAGCGGCGCCAGCGACGCCCGCGCCCCCTCGGCGTACCGGATGGTGTCGCGGCGCGCCTGCTCCAGGGCCGGGTGCACGCGCAGGCGCCGCAGCACCTCGGCGAGCAGGGCGTCGTCGGTGAGGTCCCCGTCGAGCAGCTCGCACAGCTCGACGTCGTCCGGACGCCCGTGCTCGGCTGCCTGCGCGCGCAGCAGCAGCACCGGCAGCGTGGGAATGCCCTCGCGCAGGTCCGTGCCCGGCGTCTTCCCGGACTCGTGGCTGTCGCTCGCGATGTCGAGTACGTCGTCCGCCAACTGGAAGGCGGTGCCCAGGCGCTCGCCGTACTGGGTGAGGATGTCGACGACGCTCTCGTCGGCGCCCGACATCATCGCGCCGAAGCGCCCCGAGACCGCGATCAGCGAGCCGGTCTTGCCCGCGATGACGTCCAGGTAGTGCCCGACCGGCTCCTGGCCCTCGCGCGGTCCGGCCGTCTCCAGGATCTGGCCGGTGACGAGGCGCTCGAACGCCTCCGCCTGGACGCGTACGGCTTCGGGCCCGAGGTCCGCCAGGATGTGCGAAGCGCGCGCGAAGAGGAAGTCACCGGTGAGGACCGCGACCGAGTTGCCCCAGCGGGTGTTGGCGCTGGGGACTCCGCGGCGTACGTCCGCCTCGTCCATCACGTCGTCGTGGTACAGCGTCGCCAGGTGGGTCAGCTCGACGACCACCGCGGAGGGCACGATGCCCGGCGCGTGGGGGTCACCGAACTGCGCGGCCAGCATGACCAGTAGTGGCCGGAACCGCTTGCCCCCTGCCCGGATCAGATGCTGTGCGGCCTCCGTGATGAACGGAACCTCGCTCTTGGTGGCGTCGAGAAGCCCTTCCTCGACGGCTGCCAAACCGGTCTGGACATCGGTCTCAAGAGCCTGGTCCCGCACGCTCAGTCCGAACGGCCCGACGACGGTCACGAGGGTTACTCCTGTCTGCTGACGATCACACGGATTGTCGATGTGTCGCTGTCTTCACTCAAGTCAGCGTATCCGGTCAGCTTTCGATCACAGTGAGCGCCTTCCCGTCACCCGCGCGCAGCCCGGTAGACCCCGGTATGTTCTTGCTCACTCGATAAGACCGGGAGTAAGCATTTCGTTCCGCACCGTGTCCGGCACCCAGCCCGACGAGCCCGATTCCGGCGAGCCCGACGAGCCGCGTCAGCGGAGCGACACCGCCCGCGCCAGCCGCGGCGACACGTACTCCGTACCGCACACGAACCGCACGACCGGCCCGAACGACGCCGCGGCCGGCAGCCCCGTGAAGTAAAGACCCGGCACCGAGGACCCGTACCCCGCGTCCAGCCGCGGCGCCCCCCGCGTCACCGCCAGCGCCGTCCGCACCCCGGGCCCGAGGAACCCCAGCGCGGCCACGACCGTCCGGTAGCCGGTCGCGGCCATCACATGGTCGGCGGACAGCTCGCGCTGCATCCGGCGCCCGATCCGCAGCAGCCCCTCCACGAACCGTTCGGGCTCTTCCGTCCCCGTGGTCGGCCGGACGAAGGCGCGTTCCAGATAGCGGGAGAGCGCGGCCGGGGTCCACCGGTCCTCGGTGACGGCGTACATGGGGACGCCGAGCCTGCCCAGGCTGCGGATCGCTCCCACCCCGCCGTGGTGCAGCGGGTAGCTCCCGATCCTCACGATCGGCCCGGGCACGTCCCGGTCAGGCGCGAAGGGAGCGCTCCCGCATCGCGCACTCGTGGAGCGCGCACTCGTGAAACGCGCACTGCGGCTCGCCACCCGTCCCCCTACGACACGGCCCGCCCCGACACCCCTGTCCGTGTCCCCGAAGGACGCTAAGCCGGAATTCCCGCCTCCAGCAAGGTCTTTTCGGGCATTGCGGACTCTTTAGGCACTGCCGTCACAGGCGGCTCCCACGTAACGTGTTCCCCCCACGACCTGGAAAGCGAGGCAGCACCGATGCCCGAGCAGAGCCCGCTCGACCTTGCCGAAGGCGACCTCTTCGGCCCGCACAACCTCCCTTACGGCGTCTTCTCCACCGCGGACGAGCCCGAGCGCCGCCGGGTCGGTGTCCGTATCGGCGGCCATGTGCTGGACGCGGGGGCGGCCGCGCTCGCCCTGGGCTCTCCGTACGCCGCGCTGCTCGCCCAGCCCTCGCTCAACCCGCTGCTCGCGGCGGGGCGTACCGCGTGGCGCGACGTTCGCCGCGCGCTCACCGCCTGGGTGACGAGTCCCGCGCACCGCGCCGACATCGAGCCCCTGCTGCACCCCCTCAGCGCGGTCGCGCTGCATCTGCCGTACGACGTCGCGGACTACGTCGACTTCTACGCGAGCGAGCACCACGCCACCAACGTGGGCAGGATCTTCCGCCCCGACGGCGACGCGCTGACCCCCAACTGGAAGCACCTGCCGATCGGTTACCACGGCCGGTCCGGCACGGTCGTGGTCTCCGGCACGGACGTGGTGCGCCCCCACGGCCAGCGCAAGACGCCGGCCGACCCGGCCCCCGTCTTCGGTCCCTCGGTCAAGCTCGACATCGAGGCGGAGGTCGGCTTCGTGGTCGGCACCCCTTCCCCGCAGGGCACGCCGGTTCCGCTCGCGGACTTCCGGGACCACGTCTTCGGGCTGTTCCTCCTCAACGACTGGTCGGCGCGGGACATCCAGGCCTGGGAGTACGTCCCCCTCGGCCCCTTCCTCGGCAAGTCCTTCGCCACGTCGGTGTCGGCGTGGGTGACTCCCCTGGAAGCACTGGACACGGCCCAGGTGGCGCCCCCGGCCCGCGACTTCCCCCTTCTCCCCTACCTCGACGACTCCGAGGAGGAGGAGCCCGGCGGCTACGACATCCGCATCGAGGTGAGGATCAACGGCGAGGTGGTCTCCACTCCGCCCTTCTCCACCATGTACTGGACGGCGGCGCAGCAGCTGGCCCAGATGACGGTGAACGGCGCGTCGCTGCGCACGGGCGACCTCTTCGGCTCCGGCACGGTCAGCGGCCCCGAGGCCGGCGAACGCGGTTCCCTCCTGGAGCTCACCTGGAACGGCCGCGACCCGCTCGAACTCCCCACCGGCAAGCGGACGTTCCTGGAGGACGGCGACGAGGTCACGATGACGGCGTGGGCACCGGGTCCGCACGGCACGAGGGTGGGACTGGGCGAGGTGACGGGCCGTATCACCCCGGCCCGCTGACACCACCCCCGACGGGACGCCTTCGGGGCACCGGGGCGCCCCTGCGCGGGGCTGTCCCCACCCCGCCCCACCCCTTCCCGGACCCGGGGCGGGCCCCCGGCCCCCCGATGCCCTCCGGGCGTGTCCTCAGTCTCCCCCCGACTTCGTCCGGGGGGACCCCCAGCAGGCACACATCGAGCCCCTCCGGCGATTGAGGAGCGGGGGGCGGGGGGGGGCCCCGGTTNCGGGGTGGGGAAAGACCCCGCGCGGCGGCCCGAGCCCGCCCGCTACGCCGGGCCGGAGAACTCCGGCTCGTCCCAGTCCGGCTCCTCGTCCCAGTCCCACTCCTCCGCGCCCGCGCCGGCAACCGGCCCCGCCGCCCCGGCCCGGCCCCCCGGGACCGCAGAGGCCGCCGGGGCCGCCTGGGCCGCCGCAGCCCCAGCCGCGGCGTCCGCCGGAGCCTCCCGGGCGGCCGCACCGCCCGCAGGCGACGGCTCGGGGGCCTCCGCCGCCGCACCCCCCAGCGAGGCCAGCACCCCCAGCACCCCTTCCCCGTACGTGGCCAGCTTCTTCTCGCCGAGCCCGGCGATCCCGCCCAGCTCCGCCACCGACCCCGGCCGCACCGTCGCGATCTCGCGCAGGGTCGCGTCGTGGAAGATCACATACGCCGGTACGCCCTGCTCCCGCGCCTGCTCCGCGCGCCACGCCCGCAGCGCTTCGAAGACCGGCACCGCCTCCGCCGGCAGGTCCGCCTTGGCGGCCGCCGCCTTCGCCCTGCGCTCGCCCTTCGCGGACCCGGACCGCGCGGCCGGGACCGGCTTCGCCTCCTTGCGCAGGCGCACCTCACGCTCCCGGCTCAGCACCGACGCGCTCTCGTCCGTCATGACCAGCGTGCCGTACTCGCCCTCGACCGCCAGCAGGCCCTGTGCCAGCATCTGCCGCACCACGCCCCGCCACTCCGCCTCCGCCAGCTCCTCGCCGATGCCGAAGACCGACAGCTGGTCGTGGTCGAACTGGATCACCTTGGCGGTCTTGCGGCCCAGCAGGATGTCGATGATCTGGCCCGCGCCGAACTTCTGCCTGCGCTCCCGCTGCAACCGCACGATCGTGGACAGGACCTTCTGCGCCGGCACCGTCCCGTCCCACGTCTCGGGCGGGGCCAGGCACGTGTCGCAGTTGCCGCAGGCGGCCGCCTCGGGGTCCTGCCCGAAGTACGCCAGCAGCTGGGCCCGCCGGCACTGCGCGGTCTCGCAGAGCGCGAGCATCGCGTCCAGATGGGAGGCGGCCCGCCGGCGGAACGCCTCGTCGCCCTCGCCGCTCTGGATCATCTTGCGCTGCTGCACCACGTCCTGGAGGCCGTACGCCATCCAGGCCGTCGACGGCATCCCGTCACGCCCGGCGCGGCCCGTCTCCTGGTAGTAGCCCTCGACCGACTTCGGCAGGTCGAGGTGGGCGACGAACCGCACGTCCGGCTTGTCGATGCCCATGCCGAAGGCGATGGTCGCCACGACCACCAGGCCCTCCTCCCGCAGGAACCGGGACTGGTGTGCGGCGCGCGTCCCCCCGTCGAGCCCCGCGTGGTACGGCACGGCCTCGATGCCGTTGCGGCAGAGGAACTCCGCCGTCTTGTCGACCGAATTGCGCGAGAGGCAGTAGACGATGCCCGCGTCCCCCGGGTGCTCCTCCCGCAGGAAGGACAGCAGCTGCTTCTTCGGGTCGGACTTCCCCACGATCCGGTACTGGATGTTGGGGCGGTCGAAGCTCGCCACGAAGTGCCGGGCCTGCGGCATTCCGAGCCGCTGGGTGATCTCGCGGTGGGTGGCGTCCGTCGCGGTCGCCGTGAGCGCGATCCGCGGCACATCCGGCCACCGCCGGCCCAGCACCGACAGGTTCAGGTAGTCCGGCCGGAAGTCGTGGCCCCACTGGGCCACGCAGTGCGCCTCGTCGATCGCGAACACCGAGATCTTGGCCCGGCCGATCAGGTCCAGGGTGGAGTCCAGGCGCAGCCGCTCCGGTGCCAGGTAGAGGAGGTCCAGCTCCCCGGCGAGGAACTCCGCCTCCATCGCGCGCCGCTCGTCGAAGTCCTGCGTGGAGTTGATGAACCCGGCCCGCACACCGAGCGCCCGCAACGCATCGACCTGGTCCTGCATGAGTGCGATGAGGGGGGAGATCACGATGCCCGTACCGGGCCTGACCAGCGCGGGGATCTGGTAGCACAGCGACTTTCCGCCGCCGGTCGGCATCAGCACGACCGCGTCCCCGCCGGCCACCACATGCTCGATGACCGCGGCCTGCTCACCGCGGAACGCCTCGTACCCGAAGACGCGGTGCAGCGTCTCCAGCGCGTCGCTGCGCGTCACCTCGCCGGCCTCGACCATGCCACCCGTCCCGTTCATCGCTCTGTCCCCCGTACGTACCGTGCCCGGCTCCCCACGATAGGGGCATCCACTGACACCCCCACCCGAAAGCAGCCGCCCGGCACCCCTCCGAGGAGGGACACCGGGCGGCGGTCGTGCCCGTACGGAACACGCCGGACGGCGGACGGCGGACGGTCAGCGGACGAAGACTCCCGCCTGGCCGGCCAGGTCCAGGAAGTACTGGGGCGCGAGACCGAGCACCAGCGTCACCACGACGCCCGTGCCGATCGCCACCATCGTCAGCGGCGACGGCACGGCGACCGTCGGGCCGTCCGCCTTCGGCTCGCTGAAGAACATCAGGACGATCACCCGGATGTAGAAGAACGCGGCGATCGCCGACGAGACCACACCGACCACGACCAGCACCCCGGCGCCGCCCTCGGCCGCCGCCTTGAAGACCGCGAACTTCCCCGAGAAGCCAGACGTCAGCGGGATACCGGCGAAGGCCAGCAGGAACACCGCGAAGACGGCGGCCACCAGGGGCGAGCGCCGCCCCAGCCCCGCCCACTTCGACAAGTGCGTCGCCTCGCCGCCCGCGTCGCGCACCAGCGTGACGACGGCGAAGGCGCCGATCGTCGTGAAGGAATACGCGAGCAGGTAGAAGAGGACGGCCGAGACGCCCTCGCCCGTGGTCGCGATCACACCGGCCAGGATGAATCCGGCGTGCGCGATCGAGGAGTACGCCAGGAGCCGCTTGATGTCGGTCTGGGTGATCGCGACGATCGCGCCGCCCAGCATGGTGACGATCGCGATGCCCCACATCACGGGGCGCCAGTCCCAGCGCAGGCCCGGCAGTACGACGTACAGCAGCCGCAGCAGCGCGCCGAAGGCCGCCACCTTGGTCGCCGCCGCCATGAAACCGGTGACCGGGGTCGGAGCGCCCTGGTAGACGTCCGGGGTCCACATGTGGAACGGCACCGCGCCGACCTTGAAGAGCAGACCCATCAGGATCATCGCGGCGCCGATGAGCAGCAGCACGTCGTTGCCCATGGTGTCGGCGAGCGCCGGGTCGATCTGCTTGACCGTGCCGTCGACGACGCTCGCGATCCTCGCGTACGAGAGCGAGCCCGCGTACCCGTACATCAGCGCGATGCCGAAGAGCAGGAACGCCGACGAGAAGGAGCCGAGGAGGAAGTACTTCACTGCGGCCTCCTGCGACAGCAGCCGCTTGCGGCGGGCGACGGCGCACAGCAGGTACAGCGGGAGCGAGAAGACCTCCAGCGCCACGAACAGCGTCAGCAGGTCGTTGGCCGCCGGGAAGACGAGCATCCCGGCGATCGCGAAGAGCGCGAGCGGAAAGACCTCGGTCGTGGTGAACCCGGCCCTGACCGCGGCCTTCTCACTGTCGCTTCCGGGTACGGAGGCGGCCTGGGCCGCGAACGAGTCGACGCGGTTGCCGTGCGCGTCCGGGTCGAGCCTGCGCTCGGCGAAGGTGAACACGGCGACCATCGAGGCCAGCAGGATCGTGCCCTGGAGGAAGAGCGCCGGGCCGTCGACCGCGATGGCGCCCTCCGCCGCGATCTGCGCCTTCGTGGTGCCGTATCCGCCGGCCGCGAGCGCCACGACCGCCGCGAAGGCGGCGGCGAGGGCGACGACCGACAGGAACAACTGCGCGTAGTACCGGGCCTTGCGCGGTACGAAGGCCTCGGCGAGTACCCCGAGCACCGCCGCGCCGACGACGATGAGCGCCGGCGACAGCTGCGCGTACTCGATGTGCGGGGCCGTGAAACCGCCCTCGGCGGCGGGCGCCGCGACCGTCGTCCACAGACCGTGGACAGCTGATGCGCTCACTTGGCCGCCTCCGCTTCAATCTCGGGGGTGGGGTCCGTCTTACGGACGTCGTTCATGGTGTGCTGCACGGCCGGGTTGACGATGTCCGTCAGCGGCTTGGGAAAGACGCCGAGGAGCAGCAGCAGCGCGATCAGCGGGGCGACGACCACGAGCTCACGGGCCTTGAGGTCGGGCATGGCCCGCACCTCGGCCCTGACCGGGCCCGTCATCGTCCGCTGGTAGAGGACGAGGGTGTAGAGAGCGGCGAGGACGATGCCCAGGGTCGCGATGACACCGGCCACCGGGTACGCCGCGAACGCGCCGACCAGCACCAGGAATTCGCTGACGAAGGGGGCGAGCCCCGGCATGGACAGCGTCGCGAGACCGCCGATCAGGAAGGTGCCCGCGAGCACCGGGGCCACCTTCTGCACCCCGCCGTAGTCGGCGATGAGCCGCGAGCCGCGCCGCGAGATCAGGAACCCGGCCACCAGCATCAGCGCGGCGGTCGAGATTCCGTGGTTGACCATGTAGAGCGTCGCGCCCGACTGGCCCTGGGACGTCATCACGAAGATGCCCAGGATGATGAAGCCGAAGTGCGAGATCGACGCGTACGCGATCAGGCGCTTGATGTCGCGCTGGCCGACGGCGACCAGCGCGCCGTAGACGATGCTGATCAGTGCCAGCACGATGATGGCGGGCGTCGCCCACTCGCTGGCGTTGGGGAAGAGCTGGAGGCAGAAGCGCAGCATCGCGAAGGTGCCGACCTTGTCGACGACCGCGGTGATCAGCACGGCGACCGGGGCGGTCGCCTCTCCCATGGCGTTGGGCAGCCAGGTGTGCAGCGGCCACAGCGGTGCCTTCACCGCGAACGCGAAGAAGAAACCGAGGAAGAGCAGCCGCTCCGTGGTGGCCGCCATCTCCAGCTCGCCGCTCGCGCGCGCCTCGGCGATCTCCGCGAGCGAGAAGGACCCGGCGACCACGTACAGCCCGATGACGGCGGCCAGCATGATGAGCCCGCCGGCCAGGTTGTAGAGGAGGAACTTGACGGCGGCGTACGAGCGCTGGGCCGCCGCCGCCCCGTCGGTGCCCGCGTGCGCCCGGTCCCCGAAGCCGCCGATGAGGAAGTACATCGGGATGAGCATGGCTTCGAAGAAGATGTAGAAGAGGAAGACGTCGGTGGCCTCGAAGGAGATGATCACCATCGCCTCGACCAGCAGGATCAGGGCGAAGAAGCCCTGGGTCGGACGCCACCGCGAGGACTTCGTCTCCAGGGGATCGGCGTCGTTCCAGCCGGCCAGGATCACGAACGGGATCAGCAGGGCGGTCAGCGCGATCAGCGCGACACCGATGCCGTCCACGCCCAGCTCGTACCTGACCCCGAAGTCCGGGATCCAGGCGTGGGACTCGGTGAGCTGGTAGCGGTCGCCGGCGGGCTCGAAGCGGACGACCACCAGGGCCGCCAGGACGAGCGTCGCGAGCGAGAAGAGCAGCGCCAGCCACTTGGCGGCGGTACGGCGGGCGGCCGGCACGGCGGCGGTCAGGACCGCACCGACCGCCGGGAGCGCCGCCGTGACCGTCAGAAGGGGAAAAGACATCGTGATCAGACCGCCCTCATCAGCAGGGTCGCGGCGATGAGGATCGCCGTACCGCCGAACATCGAGACCGCGTACGAGCGGGCGTAGCCGTTCTGCAGCTTGCGCAGCCGGCCGGAGAGCCCGCCGACCGAGGCCGCCGTCCCGTTGACGACCCCGTCGACCAGGGTGTGGTCGACGTAGACCAGGGAGCGGGTGAGGTGCTCGCCGCCGCGGACCAGGACGACGTGGTTGAAGTCGTCCTGGAGGAGATCGCGCCGGGCGGCGCGGGTCAGCAGCGAGCCGCGCGGGGCGACGACCGGGACGGGCTTCCGGCCGTACTGGGCGTACGCGGCCGCGACACCGATCAGCAGGACGGCGACCGTCATCGCGGTGATCAGCGGGACGCTGATCGGCGGGTGCGGGTGCTCGAACTGTGTCACCGGCTCCAGCCAGTTCGCGAACCGGTCGCCGATGCTGAAGAACCCGCCCGCGAACACCGACCCGAAGGCGAGCACGATCATCGGGACCGTCATCGACCGGGGCGACTCGTGCGGGTGCGGCTCTCCGTGGGCGCCGTGCGTCTCGGCGGCGGGCTCGACGTCCGGCTCCGCCGGGGAGGCGGTCGCCGTGTCGCGCCACCGCTCCTCGCCGAAGAACGTCATCAGCATCACGCGCGTCATGTAGTACGCCGTGATGCCCGCGCCCAGCAGGGTCACGGTGCCGAGGATCCAGCCCTGCGCGCCGCCGGAGGCGAACGCCGCCTCGATGATCTTGTCCTTGGAGAAGAAGCCGGACAGCCCCGGGAAACCGATGATCGCGAGGTAGCCGAGGCCGAACGTCACGAACGTCACCGGCATGTACTTCCGCAGGCCGCCGTACTTCCTCATGTCGACCTCGTCGTTCATGCCGTGCATGACCGATCCGGCGCCGAGGAAGAGGCCCGCCTTGAAGAAGCCGTGCGTCACCAGGTGCATGATCGCGAAGGCGTAACCGATCGGACCGAGGCCCGCCGCCAGGATCATGTAGCCGATCTGCGACATCGTCGAACCGGCCAGTGCCTTCTTGATGTCGTCCTTCGCGCAACCGACGACCGCACCGAAGAGGAGCGTGACCGCGCCGACCGTCACGACGGCCAGCTGCGCGTCGGGGGCGGCGTTGAAGATCGCGCCGGAGCGGGTGATGAGGTAGACGCCGGCGGTCACCATGGTGGCGGCGTGGATGAGGGCCGAGACCGGGGTCGGGCCCTCCATCGCGTCACCGAGCCACGACTGGAGGGGCACCTGCGCCGACTTGCCGCACGCGGCCAGCAGCAGCATGAGCCCGATGGCCGTGAGCTTGCCCTCGCCGGTGTCCCCGTTCGCGGACGCCTCCAGGACCGGCCCGAAGGTGAAGGTCCCGAAGGTGGTGAACATCAGCATGATCGCGATGGACAGGCCCATGTCGCCGACGCGGTTGACGATGAACGCCTTCTTGGCCGCCGTCGCCGCGCTGGGCTTGTGCTGCCAGAAGCCGATGAGCAGGAACGACGCCAGACCGACGCCCTCCCACCCGACGTACAGCAGCAGGTAGTTGTCGGCGACGACCAGCAGGAGCATCGCCGCGAGGAAGAGGTTCAGGTAGCCGAAGAAGCGGCGCCGCCGCTCGTCGTGCTCCATGTAGCCGATCGAGTAGATGTGGATCAGCGTGCCCACACCGGTGATCAGCAGTACGAACGTCATCGACAGCTGGTCGAGCTGGAAGGCGACGTCAGCCTGGAAGCCCTCGACGGGAATCCAGCTGAACAGGTGCTGGCGCATCGTCCGCGCCTCGGCGTCGTGCCCCAGCATCGCGCCGAACAGCACCACGCCGACCACGAACGAGGCCGCCGCGAGCAGCGTGCCGATCCAGTGGCCCGCGCGGTCGAGCCGCCGGCCGCCGCACAGCAGGACCGCCGCTCCGAGCAAAGGCGCTGCGACGAGCAGCGCAATCAAGTTCTCCACGATTCTTGCGACCCCTTACAGCTTCATCAGGCCGGCGTCGTCGACCGAGGCCGAGTGGCGGGACCGGAACAGCGACACGATGATCGCGAGACCCACCACGACCTCGGCGGCGGCGACGACCATCGTGAAGAACGCGACGATCTGGCCGTCGAGATTGCCGTGCATCCGGGAGAAGGCGACGAACGCGAGGTTGCAGGCGTTGAGCATCAGCTCGATGCACATGAAGACGACGATCGCGTTCCGCCGGATCAGCACACCCGCCGCGCCGATGGTGAACAACAGCGCCGCGAGGTAGAGATAGTTGACCGGGTTCACTTCGCGACCTCCGATTCGTCCTGGTCACGCCCGGTCCCCTGGCCGGACTCGTGCCCGGACCCACGGCCGAGCCGCTCCGCGGAGCGCTGCTCCAGCGCCTTCAGGTCGGCCATCGCCTCACTCGACACGTCGCGGATCTGGCCGCGCCCGCGCAGCGTCTTGTTGACCGTGAGCTCGGACGGCGTGCCGTCCGGCAGCAGACCGGCGATGTCGACCGCGTTGTGCCGGGCGTACACCCCGGGGGCGGGCAGCGGCGGCAGGTGCTTGCCGCGTACGCGCTCCTCGGACATCTCCCGCTGCGTCTTCGCGCGCTCGGTGCGCTCGCGGTGCGTGAGCACCATCGCGCCGACGGTCGCCGTGATGAGCAGGGCGCCGGTGAGCTCGAAGGCGAAGACGTACTTGGTGAAGATGAGCTCCGCGAGGCCCTCGACGTTGCCGCCGGCGGCGGCGTTGGCCCTGCCGAGCCCGTTGAAGGTGGAGAGCGAGGCCTGCCCGATGCCGGCGATCAGCAGGACGCCGAAGCCCAGGCCGCACCCCGCGGCCAGCCAGCGCTGGCCCTTGATCGTCTCCTTCAGGGAGTCCGCGGCGGTGACGCCGACCAGCATGACCACGAAGAGGAACAGCATCATGATCGCGCCGGTGTAGACGACGATCTGGACGACGCCGAGGAAGTACGCGCCGTTGGCGAGGTAGAAGACCGCCAGGACGATCATGGTCCCGGCCAGGCACAGCGCGCTGTGCACCGCCTTCCTCATCAGGATGGTGCACAGGGCCCCGATGACGGCGACCGTGCCCAGCACCCAGAACTGCACGGCCTCGCCGGTCGAAGTGACCGAGGCGGCAAGAGCGTTCATCCTCCGATCACCTTCTTCGACATCGGCTCGTCCTCACCGAAGGTGGACGCGGCCTCCTGCGGCCGCTCGCCCTTGCTCAGGGCCACCTGCCGCTCCGTGCCCGGCGCGGCCTCGGTGACCAGGCCCCGGTAGTAGTCCTGCTCGTCCATGCCGGGGAAGACCGAGTGCGGCGCCTCGACCATGCCCTCGTCCAGGCCGGCGAGCAGCTGCTCCTTGGTGTAGATCAGCGACTCGCGGCTGCTGTCGGCCAGCTCGAACTCGTTGGTCATCGTCAGCGCGCGGGTGGGGCACGCCTCGATGCACAGGCCGCACAGGATGCAGCGGGCGTAGTTGATCTGGTAGACGCGGCCGTAACGCTCGCCCGGGGAGTAGCGCTCCTCGTCCGTGTTGTCCGCGCCCTCGACATAGATCGCGTCGGCCGGGCAGGCCCAGGCGCACAGCTCGCACCCGACGCACTTCTCCAGGCCGTCCGGATGGCGGTTGAGCTGGTGCCGTCCGTGGAAGCGCGGCGCTGTCGTCTTCTGCTGCTCCGGGTACTGCTCGGTCAGCCGCTTCTTGAACATGGCCTTGAAGGTCACGCCGAAGCCGGCCACAGGATTCTGGAAGTCAGACACCGTCGGCCTCCTTTCCGTCACTTGTAGTGTCCGGCCCACCACTGACAATCAGCTCGCGCTCGTGGCGCGGCCGCCTGCGGGGCACCGGCGGCAGCTCCTGTCCCGGCAGCGGAGGCACCGGGAAGCCGCCCGCCATCGGGTCGAAGGCGGCCGGCTGTGCCGCGTCCTGCGCCGCCTTCTCCTTCTCCTTCTTGTCGCGGAAGATGTCGGCGACGAAGGAGAGGAGCAGGACCGCGACGATCGCTCCGGCGACATAGAGCACGATGTTCTGGAATTCCATGTTCTCGTTGCGCATCGCGCGCACCGTGGCGACCAGCATCAGCCAGACCACCGAGACCGGGATCAGGACCTTCCAGCCCAGCTTCATCAGCTGGTCGTAGCGCACGCGTGGGAGCGTGCCGCGCAGCCAGATGAAGAAGAACAGCAGCAGCTGGACCTTGACGACGAACCAGAGCATCGGCCACCAGCCGTGGTTCGCGCCCTCCCAGAAGGTGGAGACGGGGTACGGGGCCCGCCAGCCGCCCAGGAAGAGGGTGACCGAGACCGCCGAGACGGTGACCATGTTGACGTACTCGGCCAGCATGAACAGCGCGAACTTGATCGACGAGTACTCGGTGTTGAAGCCGCCGACCAGGTCGCCCTCGGACTCCGGCATGTCGAAGGGGGCACGGTTCGTCTCGCCCACCATCGTGACGACGTAGATGATGAAGGACACCGGCAGCAGGATGACGAACCAGCGGTCCTGCTGCGCCTCGACGATCGCCGAGGTCGACATCGACCCCGAGTAGAGGAACACCGAGGCGAAGGCCGCGCCCATCGCGATCTCGTACGAGATCATCTGCGCGCAGGAGCGCAGGCCGCCGAGGAGCGGGTACGTCGATCCGGACGACCAGCCCGCGAGCACGATGCCGTAGATGCCGACGGAGGCGACCGCGAGGATGTAGAGCATCGCGATCGGCAGGTCGGTCAGCTGCATCGTGGTGCGCTGCCCGAAGATCGAGACCTCGTTGCCGGCCGGGCCGAACGGGATGACCGCGATGGCCATGAAGGCCGGGATCGCCGCGACGACCGGAGCGAGGACGTAGACCACCTTGTCCGCGCGCTTGACGACCACGTCCTCCTTGAGCATCAGCTTGACGCCGTCCGCCAGGGACTGGAGGAGGCCCCAGGGGCCGTGCCGGTTGGGGCCGATGCGCAGCTGCATCCAGGCGACGACCTTGCGCTCCCACACGATGGAGAAGAGCACGGTGATCATCAGGAAGGCGAAGCAGAAGACCGCCTTGACGGCGACGAGCCACCACGGGTCGCGGCCGAACATGGACAGGTCCTCGGCCGCGAGGAACATCGGATTCACGCGATCACCTCCGGTGCGTCGGTGGCGGCGGTGACGGCGGCCGGGCCGATGCGGACGACCTGCCCGGGCACCGCGCCGGTGTCGGAGGCGACTCCTCCACCCACCGAGTTCAGCGGCAGCCACACCACGCGGTCCGGCATCGGCGTGACCTGGAGCGGCAGGCGGACCGTTCCGGCAGGGCCCGTGACGGCGAGCAGGTCGCCGTCCTCGACGCCCGTGCCGGCCGCGGTCGCCGCGGAGAGCCGGGCGACGGCCGCGTGACGGGTGCCCGCGAGGGCTTCGTCGCCGTCCTGGAGACGGCCCTGGTCGAGCAGCAGCCGGTGGCCCGCGAGCACGGCCTCGCCGGCGCCGGGGTACGGCAGCGGGGCGGCGGGCTCGGCCGGGTCGGCGGCGTGGGCTCCGTCCCAGGCGCCGAGGCGGTGCAGCTCGCCGCGTACGGCACGTACGTCCGGCAGCGCCAGGTGTACGTCGAGCGCGTCGGCCAGCATGTGCAGGACGCGGGCGTCGGCGGGGGCGAGCGTGCGCGTCATCTGGTCGGGCTTGAGCGCGGCCTCGAACATCCGGGCCCTGCCCTCCCAGTTGAGGAAGGTGCCGGGCTTCTCGGCCACGGCGGCCACCGGAAGGACGACGTCCGCCCGGTCCGTCACCTCGCTGGGCCGCAGCTCCAGGGAGACGATGAAACCGGCCTGGTCGAGCGCTTCACGCGCGCGTACCGGGTCGGGGAGGTCCGCGACCTCGACGCCGCCGACGAGCAGGGCGGCCAGTTCACCGGTGGCCACGGCCTCGATGATCTGGCCGGTGTCGCGCCCGTAACGGCTCGGCAGTTCGGCCACGCCCCAGAGGGACGCCACCTCGTCCCGGGCGCGCGGGTCGGTGGCCGGGCGGCCGCCGGGCAGCAGCGAAGGCAGCGCGCCCGCCTCGACGGCGCCGCGCTCGCCCGCCCGGCGCGGGATCCACACCAGGGACGCGCCGGTCGCGGTGGCGGCCCGTACGGCGGCGGTGTACGCGCCGGGCACGGCGGCCAGCCGCTCGCCGACGACGATCACGGTGCCTTCGCCGCGCAGCGCTTCGGCGGCGGCGTTCCCGTCGGTGCCGAGTTCGGTGCGGTCGGTGATCGCGTCGAGCCACTCGGGTTCGGTGCCGGGGGCGGCGGGGAGCAGCGTGCCGCCCGCCTTCGTCAGGCCGCGCGTGGCGTGTGTGGCGACGGCGAAGGTGCGCTGGCCGTGCTTGCGGTGGGCCTTGCGCAGCCGCAGGAAGACGCCGGGCGCCTCCTCCTCGGACTCGATGCCGACGAGCAGGACGGCGGGCGCCTTCTCCAGCGCGGTGTACGTCGTCCCCGTACTGTCGAGATCACGTCCGCGCCCGGCGACCCGGGACGCCAGGAAGTCGGCCTCCTCGCTGCTGTGCACGCGCGCGCGGAAGTCGATGTCGTTGGTGTCGAGGGCGATACGGGCGAACTTGGCGTACGCGTACGCGTCCTCGACGGTCAGCCGGCCGCCGGTCAGGACACCGGCCCGACCGCGCGCCGCCGAGAGCCCCCGGGCCGCCGCTTCGAGCGCCTCGGGCCAGCTCGCCGGCTCCAGTACGCCCGCCTCGCTCCGTACGAGCGGAGTGGTGAGCCGGTCGGGGCGCTGGGCGTAACGGAAGCCGAAGCGCCCCTTGTCGCAGAGCCACTCCTCGTTGACCTCGGGGTCGTCGGCCGCCAGGCGCCGCATGACCTTGCCGCGCCGGTGGTCGGTGCGGGTCGCGCAGCCGCCCGCGCAGTGCTCGCAGACGGACGGCGACGACACGAGGTCGAAGGGGCGCGAGCGGAAGCGGTACGCCGCCGAGGTCAGCGCGCCCACCGGGCAGATCTGGATGGTGTTCCCGGAGAAGTACGACTCGAAGGGGTCGCCCTTTCCGATGCCGACCTGCTGGAGCGCGCCGCGCTCGATCAGCTCGATCATCGGGTCGCCCGCGATCTGGTTGGAGAAGCGGGTGCAGCGCGCGCACAGCACGCACCGCTCGCGGTCGAGCAGCACCTGGGGGGAGAGCGGGATCGGCTTCTCGTACGTCCGCTTCTTCTTGTCGAAGCGGGAGTCCGGGTCGCCGTGGGACATGGCCTGGTTCTGGAGCGGGCACTCGCCGCCCTTGTCGCAGACCGGGCAGTCCAGCGGGTGGTTGATCAGCAGCAGTTCCATCACACCGCGCTGCGCCTTGTCGGCGACCGGCGAGGTGAGCTGGGACCTGACGACCATGCCGTCGGTGCAGGTGATCGTGCACGACGCCATGGGCTTGCGCTGGCCCTCGACCTCGACGATGCACTGGCGGCAGGCGCCGGCCGGGTCGAGCGCCGGGTGGTCGCAGAAGCGCGGGATCTCGATGCCGAGCAGCTCGGCGGCGCGGATGACCAGCGTCCCCTTGGGGACGGAGATCGGGATGCCGTCGATGGTCAGCGAGACTGTGTTCTCGGGGGCTTGGGGCGGCCCCGCCGCCTCGCCGCCTCCGGAGGGAGCACTTGTCGTGACGGTCATGCGTTCACCTCCGTGGGGTGGGCGGGCTTGTCGGCCCAGACGGTCGACTTGGCGGGGTCGAAGGGGCAGCCCTCGCCGGTGATGTGCTGCTCGTACTCCTCGCGGAAGTACTTGAGCGAGGAGAAGATCGGGGACGCGGCGCCGTCACCGAGGGCGCAGAAGGACTTGCCGTTGATGTTGTCGGCGATGTCGTTCAGCTTGTCGAGGTCGCTCATGCGGCCCTTGCCGGCCTCGATGTCGCGCAGCAGCTGCACCAGCCAGTACGTCCCCTCGCGGCAGGGCGTGCACTTGCCGCAGGACTCGTGGGCGTAGAACTCGGTCCAGCGGGTCACGGCCCGCACGACGCAGGTCGTCTCGTCGAAGCACTGGAGCGCCTTGGTGCCGAGCATCGAGCCCGCCGCGCCGACGCCCTCGTAGTCGAGCGGTACGTCGAGGTGCTCGTCGGTGAACATCGGGGTCGAGGAGCCGCCGGGCGTCCAGAACTTCAGCCGGTGGCCGGCGCGGATGCCGCCGCTCATGTCGAGCAACTGGCGCAGCGTGATGCCGAGCGGGGCCTCGTACTGGCCGGGGCTGGTGACGTGGCCGCTCAGCGAGTACAGCGTGAAGCCCGGGGACTTCTCGCTGCCCATCGAACGGAACCATTCCTTGCCCTTGTTGAGGATCGCGGGAACGGACGCGATGGACTCGACGTTGTTCACCACAGTCGGACACGCGTAAAGACCCGCGACGGCAGGGAAGGGGGGACGGAGCCGGGGCTGGCCGCGCCGGCCTTCGAGCGAGTCGAGCAGTGCGGTCTCCTCACCGCAGATGTACGCGCCCGCACCCGCGTGCACGGTGAGTTCGAGGTCGAGACCGCTGCCGAGGATGTTCTCGCCGAGGTAGCCCGCCGCGTATGCCTCGCGTACGGCCTCGTGCAGCCTGCGCAGTACGGGGACGACCTCACCGCGCAGGTAGACGAACGCGTGGTTCGACCGGATCGCGTAACAGGCGATCACGATGCCCTCGATGAGGGAGTGCGGGTTCGCGAAGAGGAGCGGGATGTCCTTGCAGGTCCCCGGCTCCGACTCGTCGGCGTTGACGACGAGGTAGTGCGGCTTGCCGTCGCCCTGCGGGATGAACTGCCACTTCATGCCGGTGGGGAAGCCGGCGCCGCCTCGGCCGCGCAGGCCGGAGTCCTTGACGTACGCGATGAGGTCGTCCGGCGACATGGCGAGGGCCTTGCGCAGGCCCTCGTACCCCTCGTGCCGCCGGTAGGTGTCCAGGGTCCAGGACTCGGGCTCGTCCCAGAACGCCGACAGGACGGGCGAGAGCAGCTTCTCCGGGCTGGTCTCTCCCCCGGCCTCCGGCCGGGAGGTGTCGCCGTATTGGGTGGACAAGGTCATCACTCCCCCTCCTCGGCTTCCGGTCCGGCCGGGTGAGCGGGGTCGGACGCCGAGGTCTGCTGCGGAGCGTCGTGCGAGCTGAGGTGCTCGGACGGCGAAGGATCGTGCGGCGGCCCGTCCTGCTGCTGGGCCTCCCCGCGCGGGTGGACCACGCGGTGCTGCGGCGCCTCGCCCTTGGCGAGCCTGAGGCCGATGAGCGAGGCGGGCCCGGCGCCGCCCGTGGCCTCGACGGCGCCGGGGCGCCCGTCGGGGAAGCCGGCCAGGATGCGGGCGGTCTCCTTGTACGTGCACAGGGGCGCGCCGCGGGTGGGCCGGACGGGCCGCCCGGCCCGCAGGTCGTCGACGAGGCGCTTGGCGGATTCGGGCGTCTGGTCGTCGAAGAACTCCCAGTTGACCATCACCACGGGCGCGAAGTCGCAGGCCGCGTTGCACTCGATGTGTTCGAGGGTGACCTTGCCGTCCTCGGTCGTCTCGTTGTTGCCGACGCCGAGGTGCTGCTTGAGCTCGTCGAAGATGGCGTCGCCGCCCATCACCGCGCACAGCGTGTTGGTGCAGACGCCCACCTGGTAGTCGCCGCCCGGCTTGCGCCGGTACATCGAGTAGAAGGTGGAGACGGCGGTGACCTCGGCGGTGGTCAGGCCCAGTGTCTCGGCGCAGAAGCGGACGCCGGTGCGGGTGACGTGGCCCTCCTGGGACTGCACGAGGTGCAGCAGCGGCAGCAGGGCGGACCGGCTGTCGGGGTAGCGGGCGATCACCTCCCTGGCGTCCGCGTCGAGCCGGGCGCGTACGTCGGCCGGGTAGTCGGGAGCGGGGAGCTGCGGCATCCCCAGGCTCACCTCTTGATTGGCTGGTGTGGCGGTCACCGGTCGACGCCTCCCATCACGGGGTCGATGGACGCGACGGCGACGATGACGTCGGCGACCTGGCCGCCCTCGCACATCGCCGCCATGGCCTGGAGGTTGGTGAAGGACGGGTCGCGGAAGTGGACCCGGTAGGGGCGGGTGCCGCCGTCGGAGACGACGTGGACGCCCAGCTCGCCCCTGGGCGACTCGACGGTGACGTACGCCTGCCCGGGCGGGACCCGGAAGCCCTCGGTCACCAGCTTGAAGTGGTGGATCAGGGCCTCCATGGAGGTGCCCATGATCTTCTTGATGTGGTCGAGCGAGTTGCCGAGGCCGTCCGGCCCGAGCGCGAGCTGTGCGGGCCAGGCGATCTTCTTGTCGGTGACCATCACGTCGCCCGGCTCCCGGAGCCGGTCCAGGCACTGCTCGACGATCCGCAGCGACTGCCGCATCTCTTCGAGCCGGATCAGGAAGCGGCCGTAGGAGTCGCAGGTGTCGGCGGTCGGCACCTCGAACTCGTACGTCTCGTAACCGCAGTAGGGGTCGGTCTTGCGCACGTCGTGCGGCAGGCCGGCCGAGCGCAGGACCGGTCCGGTCACGCCGAGCGCCATGCAGCCGGTGAGGTCGAGGTACCCGACGTCCTGCATGCGGGCCTTGAAGATCGGGTTGCCGGTGGCGAGCTTGTCGTACTCCGGCAGGTTCTTCTTCATGGTCTTCACGAGCTCGCGCAGCTGGTCCATCGCGCCCGGGGGCAGGTCCTGGGCGAGGCCGCCGGGGCGGATGAACGCGTGGTTCATGCGCAGGCCGGTGATCAGCTCGAAGGCATCGAGAATCAGTTCACGATCACGGAATCCGTAGATCATGATCGTGGTCGCGCCCAGCTCCATGCCGCCGGTGGCGATGCACACCAGGTGCGAGGAGAGCCGGTTGAGCTCCATCAGCATCACGCGGATGACGCTCGCCCGGTCCGGGATCTGCTCCTCGATGCCGAGCAGCTTCTCGACGCCCAGGCAGTACGCCGCCTCGTTGAAGAACGGCGTCAGGTAGTCCATGCGCGTGACGAGGGTCGTGCCCTGCGTCCAGTTGCGGTACTCGGCGCTCTTCTCGATGCCGGTGTGCAGGTAGCCGATGCCGCAGCGGGCCTCGGTGACCGTCTCGCCGTCGATTTCGAGGATGAGCCGGAGCACGCCGTGCGTCGACGGGTGCTGCGGGCCCATGTTGACGACGATGCGCTCGTCGTCGGCCTTGGTGGCGGCCTGGACGACCTCGTCCCAGTCACCGCCGGTGACCGTGTAGACGGGACCTTCGGTGGTCTCGCGCGCTGATGCGGGTGGGGTAGTCACGAGTACGACCTCCGCTGGTCCGGAGCCGGGATCTGGGCGCCCTTGTACTCGACGGGGATGCCGCCGAGCGAGTAGTCCTTGCGCTGCGGGAAGCCCTGCCAGTCGTCCGGCATCATGATCCGGGTGAGGGCGGGGTGCCCGTCGAAGACGAGGCCGAAGAAGTCGTACGTCTCGCGCTCGTGCCAGTCGTTGGTCGGGTAGACCGGGACCAGCGAGGGGACGTGCGGGTCGCTGTCCGGCGCGCTCACTTCGAGGCGGATCAGCCGGCCGTGGGTGAGCGAGCGCAGGTGGTAGACGGCGTGCAGCTCGCGGCCCTTGTCCTCCAGGTAGTGGACGCCGCTGACGCCCGTGCAGAGCTCGAAGCGCAGGGCCGGGTCGTCGCGCAGCGTCTGCGCCACCTGGACCAGGTGTTCGCGGGCGATGTGGAAGGTGAGCTCGCCGCGGTCGACGACGGTCTTCTCGATGGCGTTGTCCGGGAGGAGACCCTGCTCCTCCAGGGCGCCTTCGAGCTCGTCCGCGACCTGGTCGAACCACCCGCCGTACGGCCGCGGGGTGGCGCCGGGCAGTGTGACGACGCGCACGAGGCCGCCGTAGCCGCTCGTGTCGCCGCCGTTCTTGGCGCCGAACATGCCCTTGCGTACGCCGATCACCTCGGCGGTGTCCTCGCGCTGGGCGGGGAGGCTGTCGCTCGGGGGGACCCCGTTGTCTCCGGGGACGCCGTTGTTCTGCCCGCTCACCGCAGCAGCCCCTTCATCTCCATGGTGGGGAGCGCCTTGAGAGCCGCTTCCTCCGCCTCGCGGGCCGCTTCTTCCTGGTTCACCCCGAGCTTGGAGTTCTGAATCTTCTGGTGCAGCTTCAGAATCGAGTCGATCAGCATCTCGGGGCGGGGCGGGCAACCGGGCAGATAGATGTCGACAGGAACAATATGATCAACACCCTGCACAATTGCGTAGTTATTGAACATCCCGCCCGAAGAGGCGCAAACCCCCATGGAAATAACCCACTTGGGGTTCGGCATCTGGTCGTAGACCTGCCGCAGCACCGGCGCCATCTTCTGGCTGACCCGGCCCGCCACGATCATCAGGTCGGCCTGGCGCGGCGAACCGCGGAACACCTCCATGCCGAAGCGGGCCAGGTCGTAACGGCCCGCGCCCGTCGTCATCATCTCGATGGCGCAGCAGGCGAGGCCGAAGGTCGCGGGGAAGACGGAGGATTTCCGCACCCAGCCCGCGGCCTGTTCGACGGTGGTCAGCAGAAAGCCGCTGGGCAGCTTCTCTTCGAGTCCCATTGGTGACCCCTCAGCCCCTCAGTCCCATTCCAGGCCGCCGCGCCGCCATACGTACGCGTAGGCAACGAAGACGGTGAGCACGAAGAGCAGCATCTCGACGAGCCCGAAAAGCCCCAGGGCGTCGAAGGAGACGGCCCAGGGGTAGAGGAAGACGATCTCGATGTCGAAGACGATGAAGAGCATCGCCGTCAGGTAGTACTTGATCGGGAAGCGGCCGCCTCCGGCGGGTGTGGGTGTCGGCTCGATGCCGCACTCGTACGCTTCAAGCTTTGCCCGGTTGTAGCGCTTTGGGCCGATAAGCGTGGCCATGACCACGGAAAAGATCGCAAACCCTGCCCCGAGGGCGCCGAGCACGAGGATGGGCGCGTAGGCATTCACGCTCCTCGCTCCTTCCAGTCGTCCTTGACCGTTGGACCGCACCGGAGCTTGCGTTTTCCGCCGCCTCCGCGATCTTCGCCACGCGAAGATCACGTACATGTGAGGCAGTTCACAAACCCGGCTGCTTCGCATCCTATGCCTGCCGGTCTGTGATCTGCGACACGGGGTACGACAACGTCTTTGTGATCTCCAACACCCGACGAAGGATCATGAAGTCGGATGAGCGGTGATCTTTATACACGAAGCACACGAGTGGTCACGAGACGTGACAAGTGAGGGTGTTACCGCTGGTCGGAGGCGTATTGCGCTATCAAGGGAGATCCGTGCAGGCAAATTCGCGATGGACACGCATCGGGTGATAGAGGACGTGCTCACCCCGGCGGGGGAGCTTCGCGTACGAATGTGGACGCGTGCACGCGTTCACGAGCGCCGACGAGCCCCGAAGGGCGCTCGATCTGTGACCTGTGTCACGCCTGACCGGCCTCCACACAAGCGGGCTTGGCCAACAGTGTGAACGGATGGTAAGCGCCCGGCAATTGGGACGTATTGCGGAAAGCCCATGATCACAGGCTTGATCGCGCATGCCCGTATTGCCCGTTACGGCGTCAATAAAGCCCGAGCGGCGCCCGATTCGGGCCGTCGCGGCGCAACTGTGGCGCAGCCCACCTTTCTTGAAGGGAACCGCGAACCCCTGATAGCGGTTGTCCCATGTCCCTCACCGCTCACATACCCAGCCACCGGAAACCCCGCCGCAGCGCCTCCAAGGTCGCGCTCCGTGCCGGAGTTGCCGGTGGCGTCCTCAGCACCATCGCGGTGGCCGGTGCTGCCGGGCCGGCGAATGCCGAGCCGGTGACCGCGACCCTCGAGATGCCCACGATCACCGCGGACCTGGCGACCACCGTCGCCGCCTCCGCCGAGGCCACCCAGCAGGTCGCGCACGCCTACGACCTCCAGGCCCAGCAGGACGCCGCCGCAGAGAAGGCCGCGAAGACCGCCAAGAAGGCCAAGGCGGACGCCGAACGCAAGGCCGAGGCCGAGCGGAAGGCCGAAGAGGCGGCCAAGAAGAAGGCCGCCGAGGAGGCAGCCGCCAAGGAAGCGGCCGCCGAGAAGGCCGAGCAGGAGCGGGCCTCGCGCGCCGCGGAGCGCACGACGCTCAGCGCCTCCGCCAGTGGCTCCGGTGTCTCCGTCGGTTCCTCCAGCTCGTCGTCGTCCTCGTCGTCGGCCTCGTCCTCCTCCTCGTCCTCCACCGCCACGGGCAGTGCGGCGGCCGTGGTCGCCTTCGCGCGCGCCCAGGTCGGTGACGCGTACGTCTCCGGCGGCACCGGCCCCAACTCGTGGGACTGCTCCGGCCTCACCCAGGCCGCGTTCCGCTCGATCGGCGTCGACCTGCCGCGCGTCTCGCAGGCCCAGTCGACCGCGGGCACCCAGGTCGGCCTGGACAACCTCCAGCCGGGCGACATCCTCTACTGGGGCGGCGCGGGCAGCGCGTACCACGTGGGCATCTACGTCGGCGGCGGCAACTTCGTCGGCGCGCAGAACTCCGGTACCGGCGTGGTCGAGCGTCCCCTGGCGTACGACATGCCGACCGGCGCGGTCCGCGTGCTCTGACCGATCTCTTCTTCCTGCGACGGAGGGCCGTCGTTCCCCGGCCCGGGAACGACGGCCCTCCGTCGTACGTGCACCCGCCACCACCACTCGCCCGATGCCTCTCGGCCCCTGCGGAACACCTCGGCAAGGCGCGCGTAACCGTCCCCGCCGTTCCCCTCCTCGACGGCCCGCTCGATCAGCGCCTGCGACAGCTCGGGCAGCCGCCCGTCGATGCCCCGGTCCCTCCCCATGTGGACCAGGTGCCCGATCGCCACGCGCTGTACGTCGGGAGTGGCGTCGTCGCCCGGGTAGTGACCGGCGTCCACCTGCCCGGTGTACGTCCCCGTGAAGCCCGTCACCGCGCTCGGCCGGCGGATCGCGACCGGGGTGAACGCCGTCGCGGCCACGCCGTCGGCGCCCGCCAGGGCCGTGGCGTGCAGCCAGCCGCTCGGCGTCGCCCGCATCGGGTCGAGCAGCGCCAGGTCGTAGAGCGCGACTTCGGTGCCCGGGTCGCGGGCCGGCCGGCCCGCCGCCTGGCCCGAGCCCAGCCGCTCCTGGAATCGACCGGCCTCTCGATCGCCCGCATCGGTGCGGAGAGCGGCCTCGGCACGGCGGCCGGTCCGCGCCGGCACTTCGCGCTCCAGGCCGGGGTCCCTCCCAGCGACTGCCGGCGCGGTTTCGCCGGACCGCGGGACCACGCGGGGCGGACTACGCGTGGGGCCTGAGGCTGTCGACCGGTGTGATGTCGGCCGCGCCGACGGTGCGGCTGTCGGTGGTCAGGCCGGCCCAGTGGGCGCCGTCGTACCCGAAGCACAGCTGAAGCCTGACGTTTGTCATGTGTTCCTGTGCAGAAAATCGTGCTGCGGGCGGAGGGCGAGCCGCAGCGGCGCGATGAGGATGGGGAAATCGAACACCCATCGTGCACGCGTGACGAAACAGGAGTGACCATGCCCCTCGCCCGCGCCAACACCCCTCGCCCGGAGCGTCGGAGACTTCGCCTGGCCGCGGTGGCCACGGCCGCCGTCCTGTCGCTCGCGGCCGTGCCGGCGCAGGCAGCCGCGCCCGCGGCGACCGCCCCCGCCGCCACCGGGTCCGGTTCGTCCGCCGCGCCGTTCGCCGGGTCCGAGCGCGGACTTGACCGGGCAGCCCTCCGGAGTTCGCTCGCGGCTTTCCACGAAGCCGGTATGTACGGGGCCTATTCCGCGGTTCGCGACGGGTCCGAGCAGTGGCGGGGAGCCGCCGGGCTGGCCGACGTGGACACCGAGCGACGGATGCGGCCCGACTTCGAGCACCGGATCGGCAGCATCACCAAGACCTTCACCGCGGTGGCCGTCCTTCAGCAGGTCCACCAGGGCCGCATCGAACTCGACGCGCCGGCCGGGCGCTACCTGCCCGAGCTGATACCCGGCGAGCGGGGACGCGAGGTGACGGTGCGCATGCTGCTCAACCACACCAGCGGCATCCCCGATTACGTGCTTCCCGCCTTCCCCGGCCTGGCCGTGGACCCGGGCAAGGAGCTCGACGAGAACCGCTTCCGCCGTCTGCGCCCGGAGCAGCTCGTCCGCCTCGGACTCGCGGCGCCGCCGGTCGTCGAGCGCGGCACGTACTCCTACGCGAACACCAACTACGTCATCGCCGGGCTGCTGCTGCGGAAGGTCACGGGCGAGGACCCGGAAACGTACATCACCCGCAACGTCGTCCGTAAGGCCGGGCTGCGGCACACCTACTTCCCGCGCTCGCCCCGCATATCCGGGCCGCACGCCAAGATGTACGAATCGATGTACGGCTACATCGAACCGGCCCGCGACTACAGCGTCTACGACATGTCCTGGGCGGGCACGGCCGGGGCGATGGTCTCGACGATGCGGGACCTCAACGACTTCTACCGCCGGCTGCTGGGCGGCAAGCTGCTCGGTCCCGACGAACTGCGCGCCATGAAGACCACCGTCCCGGTCTACGAGCCCGAGCCGGGCGAGGAGGCCGCGCTGCGCTACGGGCTGGGCATCTACACCCTGCGCATGCCCAGCGGCGGCTGGTACTGGGGCCACGACGGCGCCGTCTTCGGGGCCGGGACCTGGGCGCTCTCCACCGGGAACGGCCGCAGGCAGGTCGCCGTCGGTTACAACCTCATGAAGTACGAGCGGTTCGACGAGCAGAACAAGCCGAAGCCGGACCCGATAGGGGCGGCGCTGTTCTCGTACGTCGACGGAGCGCTCAGCGGCGTGCCGGGCAAGCCCTCGACGTCCCTCCGCCAGTCGGCGCCCGGCTCCCTGCCCCCGCTCCGGTCCCTGGTCACCCCCGAACAGCTGCGCTGACAGACCCCCGGCCGGGTCCTGTGCCGTGCGGCCGAGCGGTGACTTGCGTGTGCCGGGGTAAAGGAACGGAACCGACCGATCCAGCACCCTCACGAAGGAATCGAAGATGACGGACGACGCCTACTTGTTTCTCGCGGACGCCTCGGCCAGGCACCTGGGGGTCGCGTTGTCCGCCGTCGGCGATCTCGAATGCCTGGAGACCTCCGCCGTGCAGGCGTGGTTCGACGCCCAGGGCGTCACGGCGCACCAGGAGGACGTACGGGTACTGCCGCCCGAGGAGAACGGCTTCATTCCCGAGGGAGCCGAACGGCTGCCGGTCCCGCTCAGCGAGGAGGAGCTCGAGCGCGTCCGGCAGGCCGGTCTTCCGGAATCGAGGGCTCACCTCGAAGCTGAGCTCCTGGCTTTCCGCGACTGCGCCGACGGACGGGACGCGTTGCTCGGCAAGGCCCTGGCGGCCGGGGTCCCGCAGCACCGCATCGTGGAACTGACCGGAGTGGATCCGGCCACGCTGGCGGCGGCCACCGAAGCCTGAGCCCGGCACCGAAGCCTGCGCCGGTGTCGGTGTCGGTGTCGGCACCGTCACCGCGTCCTGGTCAGGGTGTGCGGTGCATGAGTGGGGCGGCGTACGTCGACGGGGTGTCGGGGGTACGCCGCCCTCGGGTGGGACGGACTGCGGCAGGCGCGATGCACCCGGCGATCGCCGCTTCACGCTTGGGCAGGTGTGCGAAGTCGCGCCCGCGACGCGGCTCCTGGTCGGGTGCGGACCGCTTCCCGAATCCGGGCTTGGCCATCGGATGGGCGGGCGCGTGCAGGGCGACGCGACTAAGCTGCTGAACAGCCATGAGATCGGTTCCACGATCTTGTTGGTCAGCCCCCTGTGCGGTGTTCCACCACCGCACGGGGGTCGTTTGCTGTGGCGCACGCCACACGGCAACAGCTCTGCGTGGCGACCTGATCACAAAAAGCCATCCACCCTGGCGCGCCGGACGGTTGGCGCACTACAGGGAGGGTGGGTGGGAGGAATCCCCACCCACCATTCCCGGCAAAAGGCGCTCGCACCTCGCCTCCCGAAGCTCAAGCGCCGCCGGAGCCGTCCGGTCGGCATCGGGGGCACCGGCACGGCGGGTACTCCATCGACCCGGGCGGCAGCTCCGCCCCCTCCGCCGGTTCCCCGGCCGCGTCGAGCCGGAGTACGCCGTCCGTTCCGTAGTCCGACATCAGCTCCGCGAGCTGCGCCCGCGCCTCGCTCCTCCGTGGTGCGTTCATCCCTGTTCCGCCCCTTGCCTCGCTCGATACGTCGCTTTCCGTGTCCGATCGTTGCGCTGCGTGCATACGATGGACAGGGGGCAGCGGACAACAACGGTGTTGAAACGCAGGGGAGTTCAGTGGGGAGCAAGCCGAACAAGGGCCTGGGCTTCACTCAGGGCAAGGTCGGGTGGCCGTTCTTCGGCTCCGAACTCAAGCGGCAGCGAGAAGCGGCAGGGCTCACCCAGCAGCAGCTCGGGGAACGGGTCTACGTCTCGGGGACGTACATCGGCCAGATCGAGGCCGCCATCCGCAAGCCCCAGCTCGACCTCGCGCAGCGCATCGACAGCGAGCTGGGGACGGACGGGCTCTTTGCACGCATGTGCAAGGAGCTGATCGACAGCAGCCCGCACCCCGCCTACTTCGCCGACGCTGCCGCCCTGGAGTCGGAAGCCCTCACCATCAGCGAGTACGCGCCGATGCTGGTTCCAGGGCTGCTCCAGACCGAGGAGTACGTACGGGCGTTGATGGCACCGGCTGCCGCGCTCGTCCTCGACCACGACATGGACATGTGGGCCCGAGCCCGTGCGGCGCGGGCCGCCCTGCTCGATGGCCCAACAAGGCCCGTGTTGTGGGTGGTCCTCCATGAGACCGTGTTGCGCATTCCAGTGGGCGGCCCAGAGGTGATGGCTCGCGAGCTCGCGCACATCGCCGAATTGGTTCGGCGCGGGCGCATCCTCGTCCAGGTGCTGCCCTTCGCCGCCGGGGCCCATGCCGCAAGCAGCGGCATGTTCGCAGTCATGACGTTCGACGACGCGCCGCCCGTCGCTTACTCGGAAGGGCAACACTCGGGCCAACTGCTGGACACCCCAACGCTGGTAGCCAAGTACCAGCGGTCTTACGATCCGATCCGGGCCGCCGCGCTGTCGCCGGAGGCGTCCCTGGCCCTGATCGAATCGGCGGCGGAGGACTTCGCACCATGAGCACTGCGCATGACCTGAGCGTCGCCACGTGGCGCAAGTCGTCCTACAGCAATGCCGAAGGCGGTAGCTGCGTCGAAGTGGCCGACGGCTACCCCGGCGTCATGCCCGTACGGGACAGCAAGACCCCCAGCGGCCCCGCGCTCCTCTTCGACGTGACCGCCTGGTCGTCCTTCGTCTCCGCCGTGAAGGACGACCGGCTGCCCCGCGCCACCGGAGCTGGGGTCACGAGTTCGGCGCGACCTTGGCCAGGCCGTTGATGATGCGGTCCATCGCGTCGCCGCCCGTCGGGTCGGTCAGGTTGGCCAGCATCTTCAGCGTGAACTTCATCAGCACCGGGTGCGTCAGACCGCGCTGGGTCGCGAGCTTCATGATCTTCGGGTTGCCGATGAGCTTCACGAAGGCGCGGCCCATCGTGTAGTAGCCGCCGTACGTCTCCTTGAGGATCTTCGGGTAGGCGTGGAGGGCGAGTTCGCGCTGGGCGGGGGTCGCGCGGGCGTGGGCCTGGACGATGACGTCGGCGGCGATCTGGCCCGACTCCATGGCGTACGCGATGCCCTCGCCGTTGAACGGGTTGACCATGCCGCCCGCGTCACCGACGAGGAGCAGGCCCTTGGTGTAGTGCGGCTGCCGGTTGAACGCCATCGGGAGCGCGGCGCCGCGGATCGGCATCGTCATGTTGTCCGGGGTGTAGCCCCACTCCTCCGGCATCGACGCGCACCACGCCTTGAGGACCTCGCGCCAGTCCAGCTCCTTGAACGCCTTGGAGGAGTTGAGGATGCCGAGACCGACGTTGGACGTGCCGTCGCCCATGCCGAAGATCCAGCCGTAGCCGGGCAGCAGGCGGTCCTGCGGGCCCCGGCGGTCCCACAGCTCCAGCCAGGACTCCAGGTAGTCGTCGTCGTGGCGCGGGGAGGTGAAGTACGTACGGACCGCCACGCCCATCGGGCGGTCCTCGCGGCGGTGCAGGCCCATGGCGAGGGACAGGCGGGTGGAATTGCCGTCGGCGGCGACGACCAGCGGGGCGTGGAAGGTGACCGGGGTCTTCTCCTCGCCGAGCTTGGCGTTGACGCCGGTGATCCGGCCCGTGCGGGGGTCGAGGACCGGCTCGCCGACGTTGCAGCGCTCGTGCAGGCGGGCGCCCGCCTTCTGGGCCTGGCGGGCGAGCTGCTCGTCGAAGTCGTCGCGCTTGCGGACGAGTCCGTAGTCCGGGTACGAGGCCAGGTCCGGCCAGTCGAGCTGGAGGCGTACGCCGCCGCCGATGATGCGCAGGCCCTTGTTGCGCAGCCAGCCCGCCTCTTCGGAGATGTCGATGCCCATCGAGACCAGCTGCTTGGTGGCGCGCGGGGTCAGGCCGTCGCCGCAGACCTTCTCGCGCGGGAACGCGGTCTTCTCGAGGAGCAGGACGTCGAGTCCGGCCTTCGCCAGGTAGTAGGCGGTCGTGGAGCCGGCGGGTCCGGCCCCGACGACGATCACATCTGCGGTGTGCTCGGAGAGGGGCTCGGTCACGGCGGGATCTCCCGTAAGACTCGACGTCGCGTGCCCGGGGGCACAGGTCGAAGGCAGTCTATTGGGGCGTACCGAGCGCCCTTCCGAAGGGTCGGCGGGTCAGTCGAGGGTCCAGGTGGCCAGCGCGGTGTCGAAGGTCTCGCGGGCGTACCGCCAGTCGCGGTCCCGTGCCTTGGTGTAGATCGAGTAGTCGGTGCCGTTCTCCGCGATGTAGCCCTGGTCGATCGCGTGCAGGGTCTCGCCCGTCTGCTGGTCCGTGAACGTGTACTCCCAGATCGCGCCCGGCCGGCCCTGGAAGGTGTTCCGCTCCAGGCGCAGGCGCCGGAAGTCCTTCTGGTTCGCCTTGGCCTTCTCCTCGATGGTCAGGAAGTTCTGGTACGAGGAGGCGTACGGGGGGTCGGAGACGACGCCGATGAGCAGGTGCTCCATTCCGGTGGAGCCGGCGTAGGTGATCTGGCCGCGGTCGGCGCTCTGGCGGGACCAGACCTCCGGTACGGCGAGGGAGAAACCGGCCGGGTCCGCCACCCTCCGGTAACCGGCGGGCACTCCGGAGGGGGCCGGCGGGGCGGAGGTCGCGGACGGGCTCGGCGTGGTTGCGGCCTCCGGCGCCGAGGGGGACGGGGACGCGGTGGGGGACGTGGGGGCGCTGGGGGTTCCGGTCGCCGGTCCGGTGGGGCCGTCGCTCGCCACCACCACGGACTTGTCGTCCTGCGACTGCCGCTCGGTGGTGTTCCTGCCGCCGTCGTTGAACAGCAGCACACCGGCGGTGGCACCGCCGCCGACGACGAAGGCGGCGGTGAGCGTTCCGGCCCAGAGGAGCGCGCGGCTCCGGGGCTTCGGGGCGGGCGCGGGTGCGGGGACGAGGGTGGGAGTGGAGGCGGGGGTGGGCGCGGGAGGGGGAGGGGGGTACACCGGGTGCGGCTTCGGGGCGGTGGCCGCCGTCGCCGTCGTCATCGCGGCCAGGGCCTCGGGCGGAACGTATCCGGGCGGGGCCGGCGGGGCCGGTGCGGCCTGCTGAACCGGCTGGGCCGGTGAGACCGGCGGGACGGGCGGGACCCCCGGCGCCGTGTCCGTCCGTCCGCCCCGCACCCGTGGCAGGTACGGCGCGGCCAGCACCGCCCCGCCCACCCACAGCAGCCCGAAGAGCAGCGCGTACGCCAGGTTCGGCGCGACCTCCACCGCGCCCCGCGCACCGCCGAGGCCGCCGATCCCGCCCGCGATGTCGGCGGACACCCCGGTGAATCCGGTGCACAGCAGGTACAGGCCGAGGAAGAAGGCCCCGGCCAGCACGTGTTCGCGCCGCTCGGCCGAGCGGCGGGCCGTCCACAGCGCCAGTACGAGCGCGCACACCAGCCCCAGTGCCAGCGCGCCCGTCACCGCCCAGCCGTTGTGCGCCTCGCCCAGCTCGGACAGGCCGAAACTGCCGTGCTGGAGGCCGCCGCCGAAGTAACCGACCTGGCCCTGGAGGTCGTACTCCACCGGTACGCCCCAGCTCGCCCCGAGCACCAGCAGTCCCATGTTCGGCAGTACCGGCAGTGCGAACAGCAACGCCTCGCCGTCGACGCCCTCGGTACTCGCGTACACGACGAAGCCGACGACCGTGCAGAGCACGAGCGCGGAGCCGAGCGCCCGCAGTGCCGTCCCGAGCGCGCGTACGGCCGCCTCCGCAGCGGGCCACCGCGCCGGCCACCGCGCGAGGCCGTCGCGCCGGAACACACCGGCGGTGACGGCGAGCGAGAGCACCAGCGCACCGAGGGCGGCGAGCAGCGGCGACGACGCGACCTCGACGCCCGCGATCGACGGCCGGGCGAACAGGCCGAGGACCAGCACACCGGCGGTGGCGAGGAGGGTGGTGCGGACGGCCGCTTCGAGACCTGCCGTACGCCCCTGCTCGTGCGCTGCCACGCCTGCGCGCAGCTTCCGTGCGCCGATGAGGTGCGCGCCGATCCACAGGGCGGTGACGGTCAGCGGTACGAGGGAGATCTCCGCGCCGCCCGCCGGGGCGAACGGGGAGTCCGGAGAGCCGAAGTCCCCGCCCCCGGCACCGAACTGCGAGGGTCCGGCGCTGCGCACCTCGAAGCCGCCGCCGAACGCCTGGAGCAGCAGGGCGAGCGCGATGCGCAACCGGTCGCTCCAGCCGACCGCGACGTCTCCGCCACTGCCACTGCCGCCGCTGTCACCGCCGCCGCTGTCGTCCTGTCCGTACGACGGGACGGCCAGCGCGACCGCCAGGGCGAGCAGCAGCCCGAGCGGCCAGGCGGCGGCCTTCGCCGCGGACGCCCAGTCGCCCCGGAAGGCGCGGCCGAGGAACTGCCCGAGGGGCGAGGGCGTCGCGGGACCCGGTGCGTACGCGGGCGGCGGGGGCGGGGGCGGGGGCGACTCGCCTCCGACGGGCGGGCGTTCGTGCCCGCAGCTCATGCAGTAGCGGGCTTCGTCGGGGCCCGGGGTTCCGCAGTTCGGGCAGTGCAGCGGCATGGGGACTCCGGATGCGGGGAGGGCGGGGTGAGCGGGAAGCGGGGAGGAACGGAGGAAGAGCGGTTCCCGTGTGAACTGACTCATCTTCCCCGCCGGGCGGTTCCCGGCAAGGGGGTTCCCGGCAAGGGCCGGTCGCCCGAGCCGGTCGCCCCCGGGACCGTGTTCTAGAAGACCGACAGTCCCGTCAGTGTCGTGAACCGGTCCAGCGCCGCGACGCCCGCCACCGAGTTGCCGCGCTCGTCCAGACCCGGGCTCCAGACGCACAGCGTGCACCGCCCCGGAACGACCGCGACGATCCCGCCGCCCACCCCGCTCTTGCCCGGCAGCCCGACCCGGTGGGCGAACTCGCCGGCCGCGTCGTACGTACCGCAGGTGAGCATCACGGCGTTGATCTGCTTGGCCTCGCTGCGCGTCAGCAGGCGCGAGCCGTCGGCGCGCAGCCCGTGGCGGGCCAGGAAGCGGGCCGCCAGCGCCAGGTCGGCGCAGCTCATCTCGATCGCGCACTGCCAGAAGTAGTGGTCGAGGAGGGTGGGGACGGGGTTGGTGATGTTGCCGTACGAGGCCATGAAGTGGGCCAGGGCCGCATTGCGGTCGCCGTGCGCGGACTCCGACCCGGCGACCTCCGGGTCGAAGGCCAGGCCGGGGTTTCCGCTCTCCTCGCGCAGGAACTCCAGGAGTTCGCTGCTCGCGTCGCCGGTCAGGGTCTGGAGGCGGTCGGTGACGACGAGCGCGCCGGCGTTGATGAACGGGTTGCGCGGGATGCCGTTCTCGTACTCCAGCTGGACCAGGGAGTTGAAGGGGTTGCCGGACGGCTCGCGGCCGACGTGCTCCCACAGGTCGTCGCCGCCCGTGGCCAGGACCAGCGCGAGCGTGAAGACCTTGGTGATCGACTGGGTGGAGAAGGGGCGCTGCCAGTCCCCGACCCCGTACACCTTCCCGTCGACGTCCGCGACGGCCATGCCGAAGCGGCGCGGGTCGACGGCGGCGAGCGCCGGGATGTACTCGGCGGTCCTGCCGCCGCCGACCTGCGGTGCGATGTCCTCCGCGATCCGCTCCAGGACCGCCTGGTAGTCCACGGGAGGTCTACCGGGGCTTCGTACCGCGGTGCAGGGCGACGACTCCGCCCGTCAGGTTGCGCCACGCGACCTTCGACCAGCCCGCCCGCTGGAGCCGGGACGCCAGCGCCGGCTGGTCGGGCCACTCGCGGATGGACTCGGCGAGGTAGACGTACGCGTCGGGGTTCGACGAGACGGCGGTCGCGACCGGCGGCAGCGCCCGCATCAGGTACTCCATGTACACGGTCCGGAAGGGCGCCCAGGCCGGGTGCGAGAACTCGCAGATCACGACCTGCCCGCCGGGCTTGGTCACGCGGTACAGCTCGCGCAGCGCGGCGTCGGTGTCCTGGATGTTGCGCAGGCCGAAGGAGATGGTGACCGTGTCGAAGGTGTCGTCCCGGAACGGCAGTTCCGTCCCGTCGCCCGCGGTGAAGGGCATCCACGGGTGACGCCGCTTGCCGACCCGCAGCATGCCGATCGAGAAGTCGCAGGGCACGACGTACGCACCGGCCCGCGCGAAGGGCTGCGAGGAGGTGGCGGTTCCGGCGGCCAGGTCCAGGATCTTCTGGGCCGGACGGGCGTCCACCGCCCTGGCGACCTCCTTGCGCCAGATCCGGTCCTGTCCGAGGGACAGGACGTCATTGGTGAGGTCGTAGCGTTCCGCCACTTCGTCGAACATCGAGGCGACTTCGGCGGGCTTCTTGTTCAGGGATGCGCGGGTCACGCCGCCCATTGTGCCGGGCCCGCCCGGCGCGGGCGGAGCGGGCCCGGTCATCGGCGGCGCGGGCGTGTTCCTCGGCGGCGGATGCGGTCACCGGTGGCACGGGTGTGGTCATCGCCGGCACGGGTGCGGTCCTCACCGCCGCCGGTGCACCAGCCGTCCGCCCAGGACCGTCGCGACGCACGTCCCGGTCCCCCGCGCGCGCAGCGCCGCCTCGTCCGGCACGTCGAAGACGGCGAGGTCGGCGCGGGAGCCGACGGCGAGCGGGTGCGCGACCACGGAAGCCAGCGGTGCGCCCCCGGCCAGCGGGTCCAGCCCCGCACCGGAGGCCGTCGCCGGGGCGTCGTCCGCCACCCCGCCCCCGACCGCGAGGCCGGCCCGCCGCACCGCCTGGCGGACGGCCGCGATCCCGAGCGGACCGGTGACGGCGACCACCCCGTGGGCCAGGAGTTTCTGGGTGCAGCGGCGGGCGCTGTTGCCCCGGCGGGCCTCGGTCATGCGCAGCGCGGCGAGGGCGTCACCGGTGAGGGGGCCCGGGCCGAGCGCGTCGGACTCGCCCGGGTCTTCGGGGAAATAGGCGTGCTCCAGCAGGAAGCCGCCGCGGTCGTTGCGCAGCCCCGGAGTGAGGACTCCGGGCCAGCGGCGGACCCGGGCCGCCGGCCGGGCGGCGGCCACGTCCTCGTACGGGCCGAGTGCGACGACCGTCGTACCGTCGACGGCGACCGCGCCCCGGGCGATCGGCTCCGCGCCGACCGGGACGACCAGGTCGGCGGCGTGGATCGTCAGCAACTCGACCCCGTCAGCTCGCGCTGAGGATCTTCAGCTCGGGGTGCGCGGTGCCGCCCTCGATGGCCGTCGACGAGAGGTGCGAGACGACGTGGTCGTCGACCGGGTCGTTCGCCGGGGCGTCGTGCACCACGATGTGCTCGTACGTCGTCGTGCGCTGCGCGGGCACGCGGCCGGACCTGCGGATGAGGTCGATGATCTCCATCCGGTTGGACCGGTGCCTGGCCCCGGCGGACGAGACGACGTTCTCCTCCAGCATGATCGAACCGAGGTCGTCCGCGCCGTAGTGCAGCGACAGCTGGCCGACCTCCTTGCCGACCGTCAGCCAGGAGCCCTGGATGTGCGCGACGTTGTCGAGGAAGAGGCGGGCGACGGCGATCAGGCGCAGGTACTCGAAGAGCGTGGCCTGCGTACGGCCCTTCAGCGCGTTGTTCTGCGGCTGGTAGGTGTACGGGATGAAGGCGCGGAAGCCGCCCGTCCGGTCCTGTACGTCACGGATCATGCTCAGGTGCTCGATGCGCTCGGCGTTGGTCTCGCCCGTGCCCATGAGCATCGTCGACGTCGACTCGACGCCGAGGCGGTGCGCGAGCTCCATGATCTCCAGCCAGCGCTCGCCGGACTCCTTGAGCGGCGCGATGGCCTTGCGCGGCCGCTCGGGCAGCAGCTCGGCGCCGGCGCCGGCGAAGGAGTCGAGTCCGGCGGCGTGGATGCGGCGGACGGCCTCCTCGGCGCTCACGCCCGAGATGCGGGCCATGTGCTCGACCTCGGAGGCGCCGAGGGAGTGGATGACGAGCTGCGGGAACGCCGCCTTGATCGCGGCGAAGTGCTCCTCGTAGTACTCGACGCCGTAGTCCGGGTGGTGACCGCCCTGGAACATGATCTGCGTACCGCCGAGCTCGACGGTCTCCGCGCAGCGCCGCAGGATGTCGTCGAGGTCGCGGGTCCACACCTTGTCGCTCTTGGGGGCGGCGTAGAAGGCACAGAACTTGCACGCGGTGACGCACGAGTTCGTGTAGTTGATGTTGCGCTCGATGATGTACGTCGCGATGTGCTCCGTACCGGCGTAGCGACGGCGGCGCACGGCGTCCGCGGCCTGGCCCAGGGCGTGCAGCGGCGCGGAGCGGTAGAGGTCGAGGGCCTCTTCCGGGGTGATCCGCCCACCCTCGGCAGCGCGGTCGAGGACGGCTGTGAGGTCGGCCTTCTCAGTCACCGGAGTGTCCCTTTCGGCAGGGTGTGGACGGACCGGCCCAGCCTACGCCAGCCGTACGGACGCGCAGCGGGCGCCCGCGTCGGGCGGCCCCTCCCCCCGTACCGCACGGCCGGCTGCGTGCCGCGCCGGCGGCCCGGGGGCGGCGGCGGTCAGCCGAGCAGTTCGACCGTGACGTCGGCCGGGTACCCGGTGTCCGGTCCGGTCCGGCGCGCGAACTCCCGTACGCCCGCCAGCTGGTCGGGACCGAAGCGGAAGTCCAGCGTCGTGAAGTAGCGCTCCAGCAGTTCCGCGTCGAAGACCTCCCAGCGGGCGGCCTGCTCGGCGACCTCGCTCACCTCGTCCAGGGACAGGTCGCGGGAGGTCAGGAACGCCTCGTGGACCTTCTTCACGACGTCCGGCTCACGCGCGAGGTAGTCCTTGCGCGCCGCCCACACCGCGAAGACGAACGGCAGCCCCGTCCACTCCTTCCACATCTGGCCCAGGTCGTGGACCTGGAGCCCGAGCCGGGGCGCATCGTGCAGCGAGGCGCGCAGCGCCGCGTCGCCGATCAGCACGGCCGCGTCCGCCTCCTGCATCATGACGCCGAGGTCGGGCGGACACGTGTAGTAGTCGGGCTGTACGCCGTACTGCTCGGCCAGCAGCAGCTGCGCCAGGCGCACCGACGTGCGCGAGGTCGAACCGAGCGCGACCCGGGCCTTGTCGAGCCGGGCCAGCGGCACCTGGGAAACGATCACGCACGACATGACGGGGCCGTCGCAGCCGACCGCGAGGTCGGGGAAGGCGACGAGATCGTCGGCGTTGCGGAGGAACTCCACCAGGGTGACGGGCGCGATGTCGAGATCGCCGCGCACCAGTTGCTCGCTGAGCCGCTCAGGGGTGTCCTTCGACAGCTGGAAGTCGAGAAGCGCTCCGGTACGGGCCAGCCCCCAGTACAGGGGCAGGCAGTTCAGGAACTGGATGTGGCCGACACGTGGCCGGCTGCGACGGTGGTCGGCAGCAGTTGAATTGTCCACATCGCGAGGCTAGACCTGTCTGCCGCACCGGCCGACGCCGGGGTCCGGGCCCCTTCGGAAGGGCTCCGGAAGATCCTGGGGGGGCTCCGGGGAATTCCGGGAGAAGCCGCGGAAGGTCTCCGGCCGGGCCCCGGAAAGGCGCCACCGAACGGGCCCCGACCGGCTCGTCCAAACTTCCGGAGGGCGTGATCTTTCCCTCTTCCACTCGCCTCGGGGTGCATGCTACGCTCGCCGCAAGTTGCAGTTTGGTTTCCCTTGCAGTACAGAGCCTGCGGAGCATGTAACCCGCAGGCTTTTGTAGTTTTCAGACTTCTTTGCAGGTTCTGGAGCAGGGCAACCCTTTGGCCCATAGGAGGGCTCATGGCTACCGGAACCGTCAAGTGGTTCAACGCTGAAAAGGGCTTCGGCTTCATCGCCCAGGACGGCGGCGGCCCGGATGTCTTTGTCCACTACTCCGCGATCAACGCGTCTGGTTTCCGTTCCCTCGAGGAGAACCAGGTCGTGAACTTCGACGTCACGCAGGGCCCGAAGGGCCCGCAGGCGGAGAACGTCACCCCGGTCTAGTTGCCCGGGCCGACCGGATCGCGGTCGAAGGAGCAGTACCCAAGGAGCCCCGTTCCGCGAGGAACGGGGCTCCTGCCTGCGTGCGGCTCACTCGCCGCTACGGGCATAGGGTCGTGGATCATGGATATCGATATCGTGATGGCCCTCCTCGTCGTCGCTCTCGTCGCGCTGCTGGTCTCGGTCAACGAGCACGAACTCAGGCGCACCCACCACAGGGTTGCCCGGCTGGAGCAGAAGATCGACCTCGTCATGGAGCAGTTGGGCATCCACGAACCCGACCCGGCGATGGATCGGGTCGCCGCGCTCGTGCGGGAGGGGAAGAAGATCCAGGCGATCAAGCTCTACCGCGAAACCACGGGCAGCGACCTGCTGACGGCCAAGAACGCGGTCGACCGCATGGAGTCCCAGGTCTGATCTCGCGACGCCCGCTGGGAGCGCGAGGCCGGCTACACGGCCGGTACGTGGTCCCAGGGCGCCGGGCCGGTTCCGTCGGCCCACGCGGTGAGTGCCTGGTGGTCGACGCAGAGTATCCCGCACTGGTCCGCGTACTCCGCCGCCGGTTCGGTGAACTCTCCCGTGGTCACGACAGCGGCGACCTGGGCGCCGTGGACGGCGTAGCACGTGCCGCCGAAACGTTGGACGTCCTGCGAGCCGACCTTGTTCGCCGGTCCGTAGCGCTTGCACTGGATGACGACGCACCGCCCGTCCGGAGTCGTCGCGATGACGTCGGCGCCGAGGTCCCCGGCGCCGCCGACGACCTGGACCTCCACGCAGCCGTCCCGCTCGCACAGTTCGGCGATCGACCGCTCGAAGGTGTCCGGGTCCATGGCCGCGTAGTCCACGGACGCGGCTTCGGCGGGCGCGGGTTCGGCGGGTTCGGTTTCGACGGGTTGCGCTTCGGTGTACTGGACTTCGGCGTACTGGACTTCGGCCCTGCCCCGGGCCGCCTCCACGGCGTCGACGCCCGCGACGGCGGCGGGGCCGGGGCCCCGTCGGCGGCGACGGCCGCCCCGGACCACCGCCGCGGCCACGACGCCGAGAGCCACCGTCGCCAGGACGGCCGCCGGCAGGTTGTCGCCCTCCCCCAGCGCCGCCTTGAAGGTGAGTCCGACACCACACACGACGATGACGACCAGACCGAGGCCGAACGCGATCTCGCGGAGCCGGAAAGCGGGACCGCGCCGTGCGGTGCGGCTCCGGCGGGTGGGTATCGGCATCTGCGTCGGCTCCGTCCTCCGTACGACCTCTTCAAGATCGCTCTGGTTTCCGTATGCCCCGCCCGGCCGGATTCAACGGCTCCCGGGCGAGCACACGGCGCACCCCGCCCCACGCCGAAGTGCCCCCGGCGCGGGGCGCGTCGGGGGCACTTCGGCGGTCAGGTTCCGGCAGCGCGGTTACGCGGTGACCGGCACGGCGGCCTTCTGCTCGGTCTCGCGCACGTCGTACTCGTCGACCGGCGAGGACGAGGCCGAGTTGTACGCGTCGTGGTCGAGGATCTTCTCCCGGGCCGCGACGACGACCGGCACCAGGGCCTGGCCCGCGACGTTCGTCGCGGTCCGCATCATGTCCAGGATCGGGTCGATCGCCATCAGCAGGCCCACGCCCTCCAGCGGGAGGCCCAGCGTCGACAGGGTGAGGGTCAGCATGACCGTCGCGCCCGTCAGACCGGCGGTGGCCGCCGAGCCGATGACCGAGACGAAGGCGATCAGCAGGTAGTCCTGGATGCCGAGCTGTACGTCGAAGATCTGCGCGATGAAGATCGCGGCCAGCGCCGGGTAGATCGCGGCGCAGCCGTCCATCTTGGTCGTCGCGCCGAACGGCACGGCGAAGGACGCGTACTCCTTCGGAACGCCGAGGCGCTCGGTGACCCGCTGGGTGACCGGCATGGTGCCGACCGAGGAGCGGGAGACGAAGGCCAGCTGGATGGCCGGCCAGGCGCCCTTGAAGAACTGGAGCGGGTTGACCTTGGCGACCGTGACGAGGAGCAGCGGGTAGACGCCGAACAGCACGAGGGCGCAGCCGATGTAGACGTCGGCGGTGAAGGTCGCGTACTTGCTGATCAGGTCCCAGCCGTAGTCGGCGATGGCGAAGCCGATGAGGCCGACGGTGCCGAGGGGCGCGAGGCGGATGACCCACCACAGGGCCTTCTGGAGCAGTTCCAGGACCGAAGCGCTGAGCTTGAGGATCGGCTCGGCCTTCTCGCCGAGCTGGAGGGCCGCGATACCGGCGACGGCGGCCATGAAGACGATCTGGAGCACGTTCAGCTCGGTGAACGGCGTGATGACGTCGGTCGGCACGATGCCGGTCAGGAAGTCGATCCAGGAGCCGGAGCCCTCGGGCTTCTTGCCGTCCTTCGGCGTCAGGCCCGTACCGGCGCCCGGGTTGGTGAGCAGGCCGATCGCGAGGCCGATGGCGACCGCGATCAGTGACGTGATCATGAACCAGAGCAGCGTGCGCGAGGCCAGCCTGGCGGCGTTGTTGACCTTGCGCAGGTTGGTGATCGACACCAGGATCGCGAAGAAGACCAGCGGCGCGACGGCCAGCTTCAGCAGCTGGATGAAGATGCCGCCGACCTGCTCCAGCGTCGTCTTGAGCCAGCCGATGTCCTGGCTGCGCGCGAGCCAGCCGAGCAGGACACCGAGGACCAGACCGGTGATGATCTGGGCCCAGAAGGGGAACTTGTCGGATATTCGGAAGCGGGGCTTCCGGCCCTCGGGCTTGATCGCGGAGTTCGCGGACACGGACACACTCCGTTGCTTACGTATGGGGATACGGGGACGGTGGTGCGGCGGCCGTGAGCTGTACGTGGAACCGGAGCTGTGGGCGTCGCCGCTGCGTGAAGTCGCTTCTGATGTCAGACGTGGCGGCGACAGGCCGCGGACATGCAGCGGCAGAGATCGACATGCAGACGCGCCACCAGCACGAGCGGAACGCCCGTGGCAGGGGAGTGCGCGGCTGATGTCTTCATGCCGAACACGTTAACACTTGTACTTTGAGAACATCAAAGCTGTTCTTTGGGCACGCGCGCCCCGGACCCGGCCCGGAAAACGCCGCCACCCCGGCCCCGGACAGATGTCCGGGGCCGGGGTGGCGGGAAGTGTGACGTACCTTACGCGGCCCTTACCGGGTCAGGCCGTCCTCCTGGCTGCGGTTCGACTCCAGCTTGGCCTTCACGCTGTCCACCCGCTCGACGATCCGCTCGGACATCGCGTCGCGCTGCTTGCGCAGCAGCACGAAGCTGAGCGGCGCGGAGACGACGATGGCGAGCATGAGCACCCACAGCAGGTTGGAGTCGCCCAGGCCGGCCGGGAGCACGCCGAAGTGGACCAGGCCCCAGATGACGAAGAAGCAGCCCACGAAGACGCCAAGGCGCATCGCGGTGTAGCGAATCGTTGCGTGCCTGGTGTTCACGGGGACCTTCTTCTCAGCGGCAACCTAAAGGGTCCCCACCAGTCAAGCACAGAGGTCCGAGGCTCCTGCCGGGCCCCTGCCCTTCCCGGCGTTCCTCCGGCATTCCTGTCATTCCAGCGGCAGCAGCATGACGATGTCGTCGCGGTCGTCGCCCGGTGCGACCCGGATCGCGCCGGGCACCCGCCCGACCTCCTTGTAGCCGCAGGAGGCGTAGAACCGGTCGGCTCCGGTGCCGCCGCGGCAGGTCAGCCGTATCGCCTCGATCCCCTCGAAGGACCGCGCCGCCCCGGCGGCCGCCGCCATCAGCTCGCGGCCGTACCCCTTGCCCTGGTGGCGCGGGTGGACCATCACCGTGTAGAGCCAGATCCAGTGGGTCATCAGCCGGTGCGTGTTGTACGTGAGGAACGCAGTGGCGGCGACGGCGCCCTCCTCGTCGTACCCGACGAGCAGCCGGGTACGGCCCTCGCTCACGGCGGCGAGGTGCTTGACCCACTCGGGCCGGATGTCGTCGACGGTGACGGGCGGTACGAATCCGACGGCGCCGCCCGCGTTGGAGACGTCCGTCCACAGGGACAGGACACCGTCGCGCAGGCGGGGGCCGATCCGCGGATCGAGTTCGAAGGTCAGCGGCATGCCCTCGACGATAAACGGCCAGGCCCGGCGCCCGGACGGGCCGTCCGCGAGCCGGACACCGGCCCCTCGCGCGGTGTTTCAGACCCGCATCGCCTGCGGCGACTCGCGGCGGTCCGCGTCCGGTCCCGGGTACTCGCGGATGATCTCGTACCGCGTGTTCCGCTCCACCGGGCGGAAGCCCGCGTCCCGGATCAGCTCCAGCAGGTCCTCGCGGCCGAGCTTGTTCGGCGTGCCGTAGTTGTCCGCGTCGTGCGTGATCTTGTACTCGACGACCGAGCCGTCCATGTCGTCCGCGCCGTGCTGGAGCGCGAGCTGCGAGGTCTGCACGCCGTGCATGACCCAGAAGACCTTGACGTGCGGGACGTTGTCGAAGAGCAGCCGCGAGACCGCGAAGGTCTTCAGTACGTCGGCGCCGCTCGCCATCGTCGTACGGGCCTGAAGACGGTTGCGGATCTTGCCGTCCTTCATGTCCTCGAAGTCGTGCTGGTAGCGCAGCGGGATGAAGACCTGGAAACCGCCGGTCTCGTCCTGGAGCTCGCGCAGCCGCAGCACGTGGTCCACGCGGTGGCGCGGCTCCTCGATGTGCCCGTACAGCATCGTCGCCGGGGTCTTGAGCCCCTTCTCGTGCGCGAGGCGGTGGATGCGCGACCAGTCCTCCCAGTGGGTGCGGTGGTCGACGATGTGCTGGCGGACCTCCCAGTCGAAGATCTCGGCCCCGCCGCCGGTCAGCGACTCCAGGCCGGCCTCGATGAGCTCGTCCAGGATCTCCGAGGCCGTCATGCCCGACACGGTCTCGAAGTGGTGGATCTCGGTCGCCGTGAAGGCCTTCAGCGAGACGTTCGGCAGGGCCTTCTTCAGCTCGCTCAGGGAGCGCGGGTAGTAGCGCCACGGGAGGCTGGGGTGGAGGCCGTTGACGATGTGCAGCTCGGTGAGGTTCTCGTTCTCCATCGCCTTGGCGAGCTTGACGGCTTCCTCGATGCGCATCGTGTACGCGTCCTTCTCGCCCGGCTTGCGCTGGAACGAGCAGTACGCGCACGACGCGGTGCACACGTTCGTCATGTTGAGGTGACGGTTGACGTTGAAGTGGACGACGTCGCCGTTCTTGCGCGTGCGCACCTCGTGGGCGAGGCCGCCCAGCCAGGCCAGGTCGTCGGACTCGTAGAGAGCGATGCCGTCCTCGCGGGTCAGCCGCTCACCCGCCCGGACCTTCTGCTCCAGCTCGCGCTTGAGTCCCGCGTCCATTTCCGGCCGCCTCCCATGTGTGTACGAATCAGGCTCAGAACACGGTACTCCCCCGCCCTTCGGGCGGGGCGACCCCCATGGACGCTCCGCGTCAGGCTTCCTCCGGCAGCTCCCCGACCCGGTTCTCCCACTTCGTGGAGAGCACGATCGTCGTACGGGTGCGCGAGACGCCCCGCGTGCCGGACAGCCGCCGGATCGTCTTCTCCAGGCCGTCCACGTCCCCCGCCCGGATCTTGAGCATGTACGAGTCGTCGCCCGCGATGAACCAGCAGTCCTCGATCTCCTCGAGATCGCGCAGCCTGCGCGCCACGTCCTCGTGGTCCGCCGCGTCCGAGAGCGAGATGCCGATCAGCGCGGTGACGCCGAGGCCGAGCGACTTCGCGTCGACCGTCGCGCGGTAGCCGGTGATGACACCGGCCGCCTCCAGACGGTTGATGCGGTCGGTGACGCTGGGCCCCGAGAGCCCGACGAGCCGGCCGAGTTCGGCGTACGAGGCCCTGCCGTTCTCTCTGAGAGCCTGGATGAGCTGCCTGTCCACGGCGTCCATATGCCTGAAGCCTTCCATTGTTCAGCAATACCGCGAGTTTATGTATGCAATCTAAGGCGTGCAGTGCTCAACGCCCATCATCTTTCCGGGAGCCCCCGAGCTCCCCCTCCCAGCGGCGGTACAACCCGTGCGGCACCCCGGCCGCGTCCAGCACCCGCCCCGCGACGAAGTCCACCAGATCCTGGATGTGCGTCGCTCCCGCGTAGAACGCCGGGGAGGCGGGCATCACCACGGCTCCCGCCTCGTCCAGCGCCACCATGTGCTTGAGGGTCTGGCCGCTCAGCGGCGTCTCCCGCACCGCGACCACGAGCCTGCGCCGCTCCTTGAGCGTCACGCTCGCCACCCGTTGCAGCAGGTCCTTCGACAGCCCCAGCGCCACCCCGGCCACGCTCGCCGTCGAGGCCGGCACCACGAGCATCCCCTTGGCCGGGTACGAACCCGACGAGGGTCCGGCGGCGAGGTCCCCGGCCGCCCAGTACCGCACGTCGCCCACATCGGCGGCGAACGTGTCCGGCCTGCCGTCCGCGCCGCGCGCCAGCCACGTCCGCAGGTCCTCCTGCCAGTGGGCGTCCCGGAACGCGATGCCCGTCTCGTCGAGCAGTGTCAGGCGCGAGGCCCGGCTGACCACCAGGTCCACGCTCTCGCCCGCGTCCAGCAGGCCGCGCAGCACGGCGGCGGCGTACGGCGTGCCCGACGCCCCGGACACCCCTACGACCCATGGCCGGCGCGGCTGCTGACTGCGTGTATGTCCTGACTCCACGTGCCCGACCTTATCCGGGCTCCCCCGGACGGAACCGAGTCAGGTGCCCGGGACGTTCCACCGACAGGGCCACACGTACCGCAGGGGGACGCCATGCCACCGACCACCGCCGAACAGAGCCGGAACCGGAGCCGGGGGCACCGGGTGAAGGCCGCCGCCGCGCTGATGCTCGGCTGGGTCGCGCTGCTGTGGGTCCTGGAGGCGCTGGACGCCGCGACGGGCGCGCTGAACCCGTACGGGCTGAGCCCGCGCGACGTCGGCGAGCTGCGCGACGTACTCCCGATGTCGTTCCTGCACCACGGCTTCGACCATGTCGCCTCGAACACCGTCCCGCTGCTGGTCCTCGGCTTCCTCGCCGCCCTGAGCGGCATACGCCGCTTCGTGGGCGTCGTCCTGGTCGTCGTGCTCGTCAGCGGCCTGGGGGTCTGGCTCACCGCCCCCGACCACTCCAACACGGCGGGCGCGTCGGGCGTCGTCTTCGGCCTCTTCGGCTACCTGCTGGTCCGCGGCTTCGTCGACCGCAGCGCGCTGGACGTCGTGACCGGCCTGGTGGTGGCCGCGGTCTACGGCTCGATCCTGTGGGGTGTCCTCCCGGCCCAGGCCGACGTCAGCTGGCAGGGCCACCTCTTCGGCCTGGCCGGCGGCGTGCTCGCCGCGTTCCTGTTCCGGCGGCGGACGTCCCCCACGGGCCCCGCGCGCCTCACACCGTGAGGCCGCGCACCAGCAGATCGAGCAGCGCGCACCCGAACAGGGCGATCCCGATGAAGCCGTTCGTCGAGAAGAACGCCCGGTCGAGGCGGGACAGGTCGTGCGGCTTGACGATCGTGTGCTCGTAGAGGAAGGCCACGGTCACTGTCGCCAGGCCGGCCCAGAAGAACGCCCCCGCGTCGGTGGCCAGCGCGTACCAGACCAGCAGGACGGTCGTCACCGCGTGGCAGGCCCGCGCCCCGTACAGCGCGGCCGGGACACCGAAACGGGCCGGCACGGACTTCACTCCGTGCGCGCGGTCCGCCTGGACGTCCTGGGTGGCGAAGATCAGGTCGAAGCCGCCGATCCAGATGCCGACCGCGAGGCCCAGGACCACCGCGTCCCAGGACCACTCCCCCGTGATCGCCAGCCAGGCTCCGACGGGGCCCATGGCCTGGGCGAGGCCCAGGATGGCGTGCGGGAAGTCCGTGAAGCGCTTCCCGTACGGATAGACCACCATCGGGACGACCGCGATCGGCGCCAGCGCCAGGCACAGCGGGTTCAGCGCGGCCGCGGCGCCGAGAAAGACCGCGACAGCGACGAGCGCGCCGGTCCAGGCGGACCTGACCGAGACCGCGCCCGTCACCAGCTCGCGGCCCGCGGTGCGCGGGTTACGGGCGTCCAGCTCCCGGTCGATGATCCGGTTGCACGCCATCGCGAACGTGCGCAGCCCGACCATGGCAAGGGTGACGAGCAGCAGCTTGCCCCAGTGGATGTTCCGGTCCAGCTGGAACATCGCGGTGAGCGCGGCGATGTAGGCGAAGGGCAGCGCGAAGACCGAGTGCTCGATCATCACGAGCCGCAGGAACGCCCTGACCCTGCCGACCTGCGGAACCGCGGCCGCCGCGCTGCTCACAGTCCGTACTCCTTCCAGCGCCTCGACACCCGTTCGGAGGTCCCGGGGTCGGACTCGACCATGTTCGGCCAGCCCCCGTCCCGGGTGTAGCCCTCCTCGGGCAGCTTCTTCGTCGCGTCGATGCCCGCCTTGCCGCCCCAGAACTGCTGGTACGACGCGTGATCCAGATGGTCCACCGGGCCCTCGACCACCGTGAGGTCGCGGGAGTAGTCGACGTTCCCCAGCGCCCGCCAGGCCACCTCGTGGTAGTTGTGCACGTCGCAGTCCTTGTCGACCACGATGATCAGCTTCTCCAGCGAGAGCATGTGCGCGCCCCAGATGGCGTGCATGACCTTCTGCGCGTGCTTCGGGTACTTCTTGTCGATGGCCACGATGACGCAGTTGTGGAAACCGCCCGCCTCCGGCAGGTGGTAGTCCACGATGTCCGGAACGATGATCTTGAGCAGCGGCAGGAAGAAGCTCTCCGTGGCCCGCCCCAGCGGCCCGTCCTCCGTGGGCGGCCGCCCCACCACGATCGACTGGAGCAGCGGACGCCGCCGCATCGTGATCGTGTCGATCGTCAGCGCCGGGAAGTCCTCCTGCGGCGTGTAGAACCCGGTGTGATCGCCGAAGGGCCCCTCCGGCAGCATCTTCCCGGGCTCCAGCCACCCCTCCAGCACGACCTCGGCCTGGGCCGGGACCTGGAGCGGAACCGTCTTGCAGTCGACCATCTCCACCCGCTTCCCCGACAGGAAGCCCGCGAAGAGGTACTCGTCGATGTCGCCCGGCAGCGGAGCCGTCGAGGCGTACGTCACGGCCGGCGGCGCACCGAAGGCGATCGCGACCGGCAGCCGCTCACCGCGCCGGGCCGCCACCTGGTAGTGGTTCCGGCTGTCCTTGTGGATCTGCCAGTGCATCCCGATCGTGCGCTTGTCATGGCGCTGGAGCCGGTACAGCCCCAGGTTCCTGATGCCCGACTCCGGGTCCTTGGTGTGCGTGAGCCCCAGATTGAAGAAGGACCCGCCGTCCTCGGGCCAGGTGAACAGGGCGGGCAGCGCGTCCAGATCGACGTCGTCGCCCGTCAGCACGACCTCCTGCACCGGCGCCGCATCGGACTTGACCTTCTTCGGCGGCACGTGCGCCATCGAACCGAGCTTGCCGAACGCCTCCCGCACCCCCACGAAACCCTGCGGGAGCTCGGGCTTCAGCAACCCGCCGATCTTGTCCCGGATGTCGTCGTACGACTTCAGGCCGAGCGCCTTGAGCAGCCGGCGGTCGGTCCCGAAGACGTTCATCGCCAGGGGCATCGACGAGCCCTTGACGTTCTCGAAGAGGAGCGCCGGACCACCCGCCTTGTTCACCCGGTCGACGATCTCCCCGACCTCCAGGTACGGATCGACTTCGGCCTTGATGCGCTTGAGGTCGCCCTCGCGCTCCAGCGCCCGGAGCAGGGAGCGAAGATCGTCGTAAGCCATGCGGTCCAGTATCCGGTACGCACTACGCTTGGCCCGTCACCGGGGCCATCCACCGCGCCCCGCGGTCCGCGCTCTGGGAGCTTGCCCTCATGCTCAGGTACCTGCCGTTCCTCATCGTTCTGGCGCTGTGGATCTATGCCTTCATCGACTGCCTGAACACCCCCGAGGAAGAGGTCCGCCACCTTCCCAAGGTGGTCTGGGTGATCATCGTGCTGCTCTTCGGCGAGGTGCTGATCGGCCCCGTCGCCTGGCTCGCGGTCGGCAAGGTCCGCAAGGGAGCCCGCGACGGCTCCGGCGGCACGCCCTCCGCAGGGCACCGCGGCCCCAGGAACACCTGGGTCGCCCCCGACGACAACCCCGACTTCCTGAAGTCCCTCAAGGACGAGAGCGCCGAGGACGAGTCGATGATGAAGGACTGGGAAGCGGACCTGCGCCGCCGCGAGGAGGAGCTCAAGCGGCGCGAGGACGGCCCCGGTCCCGAGGAGTCCGGGCCGTCGAAGTGACCCGCTGACAGCGGCGGCCGTACGGCACGGTCACCGCCGCCAGCAGCGGGCCCCGGGCCGGCAACGGGCCGTAGCAGGCCGGCATGAGAACGTAGTGGCCGCCGACGGGGCCGCCGGCCTGGTCGAAGTCGGTGAGCAGCACCGCCGCGAAGCCGCCCCACCGGGCGAACGTCACGGTCGCAGCGCCGATGCGGGCGGCAGTCACGACCACGCGAACACGGACCGGCCTGCCGCCGATGACCGGGAGCCAGGACGGGACGGCCTCGCCCCACGGACGGACCGGGCCGGGCGTCAGCAGGGCGAGCACCTCCGTGAGCAGGCTCAGGCCGATCAGGTACGCCGTGCCCCGGCCGGGCGAGTGGTACTCGGTGGCCGGCTGCCGGCGGGTCTGGCCCAGCGGGACCCCCAGGGGCCGGGCTGGTGCGGCCCGGGCCCGGGGACGGGTCAGACGCCCGCGTACGAGTGCTTGCCGCTGAGGAAGATGTTCACGCCGTAGTAGTTCCACAGCCAGCAGCCGAACGCGAAGAGCGCCAGGTAGGCGGCCTTGCGGCCCTTCCAGCCCGCCGTCGCGCGCGCGTGCAGGTAGCAGGCGTACGCGACCCAGGTGATGAAGGACCAGACCTCCTTGGGGTCCCAGCCCCAGTAGCGGCCCCACGCGTCGCCCGCCCAGATCGCGCCCGCGATGATCGTGAACGTCCACAGCGGGAAGACGGCGGCGTTCACGCGGTAGGAGAACTTGTCGAGCGAGGCGGCGGACGGAAGACGCTCCAGGACGGACGAGGCGAAGGCGCCCGGCTTGCCGCCGCGGGCGAGTTTCGCCTCGTACCCGTCACGGAAGAGGTAGAGGGCCGTGCCGACCGCGCCGAGGTAGAACACCGCACCGCAGAAGATCGCGGTGGAGACGTGGATCCACAGCCAGTACGAGTCCAGCGCGGGCACCAGCTGGTCGCTGTCGGTGTAGAGCCACGTCGTGGCGATGCCCAGGTCCAGCAGGACCGTGGTGACCAGCGGCAGACCGGCCCAGCGGACGTTCTTCTTCGCGGCCAGGATCGCCAGGTACACGCCGACGACCACGGTGGAGAAGGTGATCGAGAACTCGTACATGTTGCCCCACGGGGCGCGCTGCACCGACAGGGCGCGGGCGATCACGCCGCCCGCCTCGACGAGGAAGGCGAGGACGGTCAGCGAGACGGCCACGCGTCCGTAGAGGTCGCCCTTCTCGGTGCCGCCGGCCGCTCCCGGGCCGTCCGGCACGTCGCGGGTGCCCGCCGCGGACCGGGTGACGACCTTCGGCTTGTCGAGGACGGTCGTGGAGCCGCCGGAGCGCACCGTCACCGCGGGGGCGGCCTTCGCCCCCGCGCCGCCGTCGGCGGTCAGCGCGGCGGCCGTGCGGCCGACCTTGCTGCGGCTGCCGAAGACCCACTCGGCGATGTGGGCGAGGAAGGCCAGCGTGTAGACGGCCATCGACGAATAGATCAGCACGTTGCTGATGTGGGCGAGGTTCTCGTTGGTTGCGGCCGCGAGATTCACGCGCGGACTCCTTCGACAGGTTCAGCGGGATCAGGTGCCGTCGGCGCCTGTGAGTTGAGCGTTGCGGCCAGGTCGGCCAGTTCCTCGGGAAGCTTCGAGGACTCGCTGCGGCCGAGTCCGGCCATCTCGACGACGGTGACGCCGTCCTTGCCCCGTACGGCCCGGACCCAGACGCGGCGGCGCTGGATGAACAGCGATCCGGCGAGTCCCGCGATCGCGGCGACGGCCCCCACCAGTGCGGGTACGTTGCCGGGCTGCTGCGAGACCTGGAAGGTCGCCCACTCCTTGACGTCCTTCTCGAACGTGATGGAGCCGGCGCCGTCCGGCAGCTTCATGGTCTCGCCGGGCAGCAGCCGCTGCTTGAGGTCGGCGCCCCGGTCGTCCTTGAACGCCTTCATCTTGCGCTTGTCGAGCTGGTAGACGTTCTGCGGCAGGCCCGCGTCCACGCCGAGGCTGCCGTGGAAGGCGTTGAGCGCGAGGACGGGGAAGTCGAGGCCCGGGTACTGGGAGAGCATCGTGCCCTTGCCCGCGCCCGCGAACGTCGGCACGAAGAACGCCTGGAAGCCCAGCTGCTCCTTCTTGCCGTCCTTGTCGCGGTAGCCGTCCATCACCTTGATCGCGCCGGACGAGGTGACGTTGGAGTCCATGGGCAGCAGCGGCACCGCGCCCTTGAAGACCTCCCTGCCCCTGCCGTCCCTGACGGTGACGACCGGGGCGTACCCGTGGCCGATCAGGTAGACCTTCGAGCCGTCGACCTCCAGCGGCCGGTTCACCTCGATCGTGGTCTTCTTCCCGGCGCCGTCGGCCCCCTCGGCGTACGTCACATGGGCCTCGTACGTACGGGGCGTGCCGCGCTGGGGGCCGGTGCGCTCGTACGTCCCGACGAACTTGTCGAGCGTGAAGCTGAACGGCGCCAGGTCGTGGTCCCGGTCGAAGAGCGATCCGGACTTGAAGTCGTCGTACTGCGTGAGGGTGTTCGCGAAACCGCCGCCCTCGACGATCAGCTTGCCGCCCTCGGACTTGAACAGCTGCCCGGTGGCGAAGGACACCAGCATCACGATGAGCGCGACGTGGAAGATCAGGTTCCCGGCCTCGCGCAGGTACCCCTTCTCGGCGGCGACCGCGTCACCGACGGCATCGGACCGGAAGCGGCGCTGCTTGAGCAGCGCCAGCGCGGCCTCGCGGACCTGCTCGGGGTCCGTCTCCGTACGCCAGGTGGTGTACGCCGGAAGCCGCGTCAGGCGGCCGGGCGCGCCCGGCGGGCGGCCGCGGAGCTGGCCCACGAACTGCCAGGTGCGGGGCACGATGCAGCCGATGAGCGAGACGAAGAGCAGGATGTAGATCGCGGAGAACCACACCGAGCTGTAGACGTCGAAGAGCCCGAGGTCGTCATAGAGCGGCGCGAGCGTCTCGTGCGCCGCCCGGAACTCCTCGACCTTCGTCTCGTCGACACCGGTCTGCGGGACCAGCGACCCGGGGATCGCGCCCAGCGACAGCAGGAACAGCAGGATCAGCGCGACGCGCATCGACGTCAGTTGCCGCCAGAACCAGCGCACCCAGCCCGACGTCTCGCGCCAGGCCCAGGCGATCCGGCCGGCCGCGCCGGGCCGCATCACACCGCCGAAGGAGCCGGGGACCGCCCGCTCCCGGGGGGCGGTGGAGAGCTGGGCGCCGGCTTCGCCGAGCTCCTGCTCGTCGTGCTCGGCGGCCGCCGCGATCGCCTCGTCTGTCGTCTCGTCGGTCGTCTCGGTCTTGCTCATGGAACTCAGATCCCCACCGTGAAGCCTTGGGTCCAGCCCTGCATGTCCTGGATGATGCCGTTCCAGATCCCCGTGACGAGCAGGACGCCGGTCGCGATCATCATCAGTCCGCCGATGCGCATCACCCAGGCGTAGTGCTTCTTGACCCAGGCGAACGCACCGAGCGCCCGCCGGAACGCCATCGCGGCGAGCACGAAGGGCACACCCAGGCCGAGGCAGTACGCGACGGTCAGCACGGCCCCGCGCCCCGCGCTCCCGTCGTTGAGGGCGAGCGTCTGGACGGCGCCCAGCGTCGGGCCGGTGCACGGCGCCCAGCCGATGCCGAAGAGGGCACCGAGTACGGGCGCGCCCGCCAGTCCGGCCGCCGGCCGCTTGTGGAAGCGGAACTCGCGCTGGGTGATCCAGGGCAGCAGCCCCATGAAGAAGACGCCCATGAGGATCATCAGTCCGCCGAGCACCGTGGAGAGCGTCTCCTGGTGCTCCTGGAGCGTCGACCCGAAGAAGCCGAACAGCGCCCCGGTCGAGACGAAGACGGCACTGAACCCGAGCACGAAGAGCGAGGCCCCCGCGACCATGCGCCCGCGCCCGGCCTCGGCCAGGTCGGTGCCGCTGATTCCGGTGACGTACGACAGATAGCCGGGTACGAGCGGCAGCACGCACGGCGAGAAGAACGAGACGAGACCGGCGGCGACGGCGATCGGCAGCGCGAGTATCAGTGCACCGCTCAGAACCGTCGTGTTCGGGTCGGTGACCGCGGCGGCGAGAACGCTCACGTGGTCACTTCTCCGCGATCAGCGGGTCGATCATCTGGTGCAGCTTCTTCTCGTTGAGGGCCATCAGGGAACGGGCCGCGATCCTGCCCTCACGGTCGATCACGATCGTCGACGGAATGGCCTGGGGATTCAGGCTGCCCTTGGGGAAGCGGAGAACCAGTTTGCCGATCGGGTCGTAGAAGCTGGGGTAGGTGATGCCCCACTGCTTTTCGAACTCGATCGCGGGGCCCTTGGAGTCGTCACGGGTGTTGATCCCGACGAACTCGACGCCCTTGTCCTTGGTCTCCTTGGCGACCTTCGCGAAATTCGGCGCCTCGGCCCGGCAGGGGGAGCACCACGAACCCCAGACGTTCAGGACGACGACCTTGCCCTTGAAGTCGTCGATGTCGAGCTTCTCGCCTTCGAGCGTCTCGCCGTCGAGCTTCGGGGCGTCCTGCCGCTCGCCCTCGGCGACGGTGGAGATGCCCCCGCTGCCGGTCACGAACTTCGCACCGCTCGACCCCGACGCCGTGGCGCCGTCGCCTCCGCACGCGGAGAGGGTGAGCGCGCCCGCGACCGCGACGGCGGGCGCCGACGCGGCGTGGCGGGTGCGGTTCGAGCGGCGGCGGAAGGCGCGGCTAAGGCTCATGTGAAAAGTTTCGCATGAGCGTTCCAGGGATCTTCCGCGCCCCCCGTGGTGCCCGTAAAGCCCCTTGTCAAGAGCGTTTAAGGAAAGACTTCCAGCCGCCCGCCGGGGACTGGCCGACCTGGAGGGAGCGCAGCTTGGCGAGGACCTTCGGGTCCTGCACGTCGAGCCAGTCGCAGAACTGCCGGAAAGAGACCAGGCGCACGTCCTTCTTGCCCGCCATGCCCTTGAGCGCTTCCTCGACGGCGTCCATGTAGATGCCGCCGTTCCACTGCTCGAAGTGGTTGCCTATGCAGAACGGCGCGCGATTGCTCTCGTACGCCCGCCGGAAACCGGAGAGATATGCCTCGGTGGCCTGCTTCTTCCAGCCCGGGTAGCGGGAGGGCATGCCCTGGGTCGAGTTCTTCGACTGGTTGGCGAGGATGTTGTAGTCCATCGAGAGCACCTCGAAGGAATGGCCCGGGAACGGCATCGCCTGGAGCGGCAGGTCCCACAGGCCGCCCCGCTTGACGGGCCACATCTGGCGGCCGCCGGGCGAGCTGGCGTCGTAGCGCCAGCCGAGCTTCTTCGCCGTCGGGAGGAGGTTGTCCTGGCCGAGGAGGCAGGGGGTGCGGCCGCCGACGAGCTCCTTCTCGTAGTCGAAGGGCAGCGGGTCGAGGTCGGTCCAGCCGCTGTTGGTCTTCCACTCGGTGACGAAGGACTTGGCCTGGGCGGTCTCGTTCTCCCACTGGGCGGGCGTCCAGTTGCCGACGGTGCCCGAGCCCGCGCAGAAGTGCCCGTTGAAGTGCGTGCCTATCTCGTGGCCTTCGAGCCAGGCCCGGCGGACGTACTTCAGCGTGTCCTTGATGTGCCCGTCGGTGAGGTAGCCGATGTCGGAGGCGCCGACGGGGTTGTTCGGCGGCTTGTAGAGGCTCTTCTTCGACTCGGGGAGCAGGTAGAGCCCGGAGAGGAAGAAGGTCATCGCCGCGCCGTGGTCCTCGGCGAGCTTCAGGAAGCGCGGGAACAGGCCGTTGCCGACCTCGCCCGCCCCGTCCCAGGAGAAGATCACGAACTGCGGCGGGGTCTCGCCGGGCTGGAGCGGTACGGGCTTGTCCGGCTGGTTCGGCTGCCGACCGGTGTCGGCCGTCGAGCCGTCGCCTATCAGCCGTACGTCGCCGCCCGTTCCGGTCGGGGACGGGGTGCCGGCGCCGTCACCGCCGCCCCCGCCCTGGGCGGAGCCGGGGCTTCGGTGGCCCGACGCCCCGGCAGCGCCGCAGCCGGCCAGGCCGGCCGCGGCCGCTGCTCCGAGTCCCAGTCCCAGCAGACCCCTTCGACTCATGTCCCGCATACCCGTGTCCCCATCCGCGCTCGTCATCCCCGTAGGTGCCCGTCGGCTCTTACAACGGACGACGGGTTAGAGGGGCGGATGAAGACGTCGGTTCCGACGAACCGACATATTTTTCCCAGGCGTGACCGAATATTGACCGGGGAGTGATCGGAATTACGCGCCGAATGCCTTCGTTTTGCCCTTTACGGGCTTGGCGCCGGCCAGCAGGTGCGCGGGGACGAGATCGCGGGCCGGCTCGCTGTAGCCGACGGACACGATCTTGTCGCCCCGGAACGTGAAGGTGGTGAGCGAGGCGAGCGTGCACTGCCGCTTGCGCGGGTCGTGCCACAGCCGCCGCCGCTCGACGAAGCTCCGTACCATCCAGATCGGCAGCTGATGGCTGACGGCGACCGCCTCGTGCCCGCGGGCCGCGTCGCGCGCGGCGTTCAGGGCGCTCATCATCCGTACGACCTGCTCGATGTACGGCTCGCCCCAGGACGGCTGGAACGGATTCGTCAGGTGCCGCCAGTTCCCGGGCCTGCGCAGCGCGCCGTCCCCGACCCCGAAGGTCTTGCCCTCGAAGACGTTGGCCGCCTCGATCAGCCGCTCGTCGGTGGCCAGGTCGACGCCGTGCGAGGTGGCGATCGGCGTCGCGGTCTCCTGGGCGCGCTCCAGCGGCGAGGAGACGACGTGCGTGATGTCGCGCCCCGCGAGGTGCTCGGCGACCCGGTCGGCCATCTGCCGGCCGAGGTCGGAGAGGTGGTACCCGGCCCGGCGCCCGTACAGCACCCCGTCCGGATTGTGCACCTCACCGTGGCGCATCAGGTGGACGACGGTGGTCTCGCTCATGCCGTGGCCTCCGCTGCGGCGCGGGCGGCGGCGGGCAGCGCGGCGGCGATGCGCTCGACGGCCCGCGCGTCGTGGGCGGTGGAGACGAACCAGGACTCGAAGGCGGACGGCGGGAGGTAGACGCCGTCGGCCAGCATCGAGTGGAAGAAGGCGTTGAAGCGGAAGGCTTCCTGCTTCCGCGCGTCGTCGTAGTCGCGCACCTCGTCGGCCGTGAAGAAGACCGAGAACATGTTGCTGGCGCTCTGGACGCGGTGCGCGACGCCTTCCTTGGTGAGCGCCAGGGTGACCAGCTCCTGGATCTCCCGCGACACCGCGTCGACCACGGCGTACGCCCCGTCGTCGAGCAGCCGCAGCTGCGCGAGGCCGGCGGCGGTCGCGACCGGGTTCCCGGAGAGGGTGCCCGCCTGGTAGACGGGGCCGGCCGGCGCGAGGTGCGCCATGACGTCCTTGCGGCCGCCGAAGGCCGCCGCCGGGAAGCCGCCGCCCATGACCTTGCCGAAGGTCATGAGGTCGGGGGCGACGCCGTCGATGCCGTACCAGCCGGCCTTCGACGTACGGAAGCCGGTCATGACCTCGTCGGAGATGTAGAGCGCGCCGTCGGCCTGGCACAGGGCCTTGAGACCGGCGTTGAAGCCGTCGGCCGGCGGGACGACGCCCATGTTGCCGGGCGAGGCCTCGGTGATGACGCAGGCGATCTCGCCGGGGTGTGCGGCGAAGGCGGCCCGTACGGCGTCGAGGTCGTTGTACGGCAGGACGATCGTGTCGCCGGCCTGCGCGCCCGTCACACCGGGGGTGTCCGGGAGCGCGAAGGTCGCGAGGCCGGATCCGGCGGCGGCGAGGAGCGCGTCCACGTGACCGTGGTAGCAGCCGGCGAACTTCACGACCTTGGCCCGGCCGGTGAAGCCGCGGGCGAGACGGATGGCCGACATGGTCGCCTCGGTGCCGCTGGAGACGAGCCGCACCTGCTCGACGGGCGCGACCCTGGCGACGATCTCCTCGGCGAGCGCGACCTCGCCCTCGCCGGGTGTGCCGAAGGAGGTGCCGCGGGCGACGGCCTCCTGGACGGCGGCGACGACGGCGGGGTGGGAGTGGCCGAGGATCATCGGCCCCCACGAGCACACGAGGTCGACGTACTCACGGCCGTCGGCGTCGGTGAGGTACGGACCGGTACCGGACACCATGAACCGGGGCGTACCGCCCACGGCACGAAATGCACGGACCGGAGAGTTCACGCCGCCGGGCGTCACGAGGGACGCGCGGTCGAAAAGCGTCTGCGAAACTGGGGCGTCATAGGGGAAGCTCACACAAGCCATGGTGTCAGAGGCTCCGGCGGTCTTGCGGACAGGTGTTTCGCCGCACGGTCGTGGGGGAGGTCACTGACACGATGATCGGGTTGCGCGGCCGTGGCCGCGAGTGGTCGGGTGGAGATATGCATCGCGGTGGCGGAGTGGGCGAGGGGACCGACGATCTGGGTCCCGACGAGTCCCAGCGCGGCCGGCACCGGCGTGAGCGGGGGCGCGGGGCGCGGGCGGACAGGCGCGAGGCGAACGTGAACACGGGAAACAGGAGTGGCCGGGTGGGGGTGACCTACAAGTACTTCGGCGCTCCGAACGGAGCCACCGCTGCCCGCGTGCCCATCTCGATGCGTCCGGAGGAGCTGGGCGGCGACGAGCTCGGCATGGGCGGCATGTTCACGAAGATCAAGCCGGAGACGGTGGCCGCGATGGTCCTGACCGGCATCGAGGGCATACCCCTGCACAAGGTGCCGCCGCTGGAGCTGGTCGTGCTCCACCCCGATTACGCGGTGGTCAAGCTCCCCATGACGGTCGTCGACCCGCTGCGCGGCGTCGGCGAGGAGTCGGTGGGCGCGGCGGCCTTCATCTGGTCCACGGTCCCGGACCGCGGGGGCCCGCGCGACGCGTTCAACGTCTACCAGCTGCTGCACGAGTGGCAGGACTTCAGCCATCGGCTGCATGAGGCGGGGCATCAGCCGTATTGCCTTGTGTGGCCCTGATCAGCTCTGAGCTGGGGTTTCTTGCGGGTCGGGCGGGGTCTTCGGGCCTCGCCCTTTTTGGTGCCAGGAGGGGTTGTCAGGCGGCCAGGGCACATTGAGGGCACATTGGTTTTGCTGGGGGTGCTGATGTGCCCTGGGCTGCGGGCGGGTCGCCGTCGTCTTCCGCCTCCGCCTCCGCCTTCGTTTCCGTTTCCGTTTCCGTTTCCGTTTCCGTTTCCGTTTCCGTTTCCGTGAAGGCGTCGTCGATCGCCTTGCGGGTGCGGGTCTCGCTGGACGGCAGCAGGTGCGTGTACGTCCGTAGCGTGAAGCCGGGGTCCGAGTGGCCGAGGTACTCGGAGAGCGCCTTGATGCTCTCCTCTGCGTCCAGGAGCACGGAGGCGTAGGCGTGCCCCGGGTGCACCTGCCTAGGTTTGAAGGCCGCCACCACGTCGACGCGGCTGAAGTGGCCCACTCGCCTTGCGGCACGCGGCTACCTGCACTCTGGAGAGCGTCGACTCGGTGGTTCATTCCTCGATTCGTTGCAGACTGGCTGCCCGGTGATCGCCTGCAGCCGCCAACCCGTCCACAAGGCGGCGCCAGCGTGCGATTTGATCCGGCTGCATCTCCTCGCGTGAGTGCAGTGTTCTGAGCCAGTCGGTGAGATACCAGCACTTGTTGGCGATGGCGCGATAGTTGCCGTCGGTCAGTTGCTCGGCCCAGGTCAGCCCCGTGTTCCGCTGCCACACGAGCGGAGCGCACTTGCCGAGATTCGCGAGCGCGTCAAGAGCCTTCGGTTCCTGGCGGGCGATCCTCATCCAGCAATCCACGAGGCCCGCAATGGTGTCCGGGTGCATCCAGCCTTCTCGCGCGCGGGCCAGGGTCGCGTCGATGTCGGCGTCGCTCACGTCGATGCCCGGGGCGGGCAGGAGCGCCCCCAGCGCGTCGTCGGCCCAGTGACGGTCTCCGTGTAGTTCGGTGCCGTCTCCGATGGCGTCGAGGGCCGCCTCCATGGCGACAGACCACACGTCCGACAGAGACGGGCGCAGGTCATCGTCGTACGTGAACAGAACGGCGAGGTCACGGAAGAATTCGTACAAGGCGCGACCGTTGGCGGCGAACCGCTGTGCATGCGCCTTCAGCGGCCCGGTGTCACCGCGGAGCGCCAGGGTGACGATGACGCGAGCGCTGTCCTTGCTATGCCGATTCTCGTACCCTTCCCTCGCCCAGTGATCTGTGGCGCGGGCGTGGGCGTCCAGCAGGACCTCGACAAGTCCCTTCGCCTGGTCCGCCACGCAACTGTCGCTGAGAGACGCGGCACCAGCGGCGACAAGTGGCGGGATCAGAGACGTCAGGTAGAGCCGTTCCGTTTCGACCTCGGGCAAAGTCTGCTCGTAGGGACCGTCTAGCCGGGGACGGTCGCGTTTGCCACTCTCTGGGTCCCAGTCGCCGAGGCGACAGTCCTCTAGTCCCGCCCGCACGGCGTTGAGCGCTACTTCATGGCGGCACGGGCCAAATCGCTGGTCGGCGTCGCACGGCGCAGCCCAGACCCGGCCGAGAGCTCGGGCGAACGCCATGCGCACCTCATCGAAGTGGTTCGTGGTGCAGCGGTCCAGGACACCGACGATTGCCTGCCTATCGAGCTCGATGTCATCTGATGCCACAGCCAGGAGCGCCGGCAGACCGGTCGCCGCTGACCGGTCTGCACCCAGCGAGTAGAAGGAAGAGGCGACGTACTCGGTATGGCTCGGTTGGGTGATCGCCTCGATCAGGACACCTGTCGCCCAACGCAAGTCGTCGACCGGCACGTCGATACGGCCGTGGAGGTGTGCGACAGCGGCGGCAGCCGCGACGGCGGCGATCGGGTCAAGAGGGTTGAGAGCGGAGTCAGGCAGGTCGTTGCCGAAGGACCGCGCCAAAGCGATGTCAGCCAGGAGCGTGTCGACAGGGGTGACGCGGTCGTCGGATCTGGCGTAGGTGTTCTGCAAGCGCATCGCCTGGCTGGCACGGCTGAACATCTCGGCTTCGGGCCGCATGCGGGCCGCCAGCGGCTCCGGGTGCTGGTACTGCACGATCAAGTTTCCAGAGTCATCGGATTCCGGATGGAAGTTCTCCGGTTTGAACGTCGCCGCCCAGCCCTGTACCGAGGCGAGGAAGCGATCAGCCGCCGGGCTCCCCTGAGAGTCAGCGACTAGCTCCTTAGCACGGCGGATAAGTTCCTCGCCCGTGGCCGCCAGCTCGTTCAGCCGAGTCTGGTCACCGGAGAGAGTCGCGCCAATGGTGAGTTCGGCGGCGACGTCGCGCAAACTTCCCCGACGGCGGGAGAGACCGACAAGATCAGGTGTGTCCGGGCCCTGGACGTGGAGCACTCCTTCACTGGCAGCTCGTGCGAATTCCAGTTGCCATACCTCCAGATCGCGCATCCAGGGATCGAGCAGGTCACCCGCCTGCTCCAGATGGCGTACAAGGAACCCGACCACGAGGCCGGGCATGGCCAGGTTGTTGCAGTCGCGCAGCAGGAACTGCACGATCCGCTCAAGTGGGACGTCAGCGATGGCTACGAGCTGGTCCGCGAGCCGCTCGACGGCAAGTAGCGCACTCATACACGGGTAAGGTCCAACAGACGAACCTCGATACCACGCCCACACGTGTTCGTCTCCGACGCAGCGCCTGACACCGACTCCTGGAATATCAAGATCCACTCCGGCCAGTTCGTCGGGCGATGCCTGAGTGTAGGCGTCGTGGTCCCCAACACGGATGGCCGCCGCGTGGTCGAGCATCCGGTTGATCAATGCCAGCGTCGGCACGAGCCGGACCCTCAGCAGCTGCCAGAAGGGGCCGCGGTACCACCCGGCCATCCGTTCGGTGATGCTTCCGCGGGCGCGGTGGTGCCGGATGCCATCGTCGAAAGGATAAGAACCAGACCAGCCATATCTGGCCGCATCGACGTCGTGCTGTTCGATGTAGTAGGACTCCGTCAAGGCCAGGAGCAGGTCTGGCTGATGTTTGGCCATCTCCGCCACTGGCCAGAAATTCTCTACGACAGGGTCGAGACGAGCTCCTCCGTCGTCGGCGATTCCCCTGAGGAATGTCTCGGCCGCCCCATCAAGATCGGGGCCAAGCATTGCCAAGGCTTCCACCGCGAACTCGTCCCAATGCGGCGGCTCAGTTGCGAGAATACGGTCTCGCACCAACCGTCGAATCGGGTCGGACGCGCCCGTCTCGGCTCTCGCTAGTCCGCGCAGCCAGGCCAGCACCAGCTCGCGGATGGATCGGCTCATTTCATCGGCAGCCCAGGAATCATCGCCGGAATCGGCGTCGCGTTCGCGGCAGAAGCTCAGCTCGACCAGCGGCGCGAGCACCACGGGATCACCGATGTCGTGCGGGGCGTAGCGCTGCATGGCAAGCCGGATCACGGTACGCAACCCGGCTTGCCGGTCCGCCTGTAGAGCAGGCCATGTCCGGCCGAGGATGTCACCGACGGCACCGAGGGTGAGCACTGCCTCCCAGGGCACATCCGACCACCGCTCGCCGTGGTCGGATGCGATTTGGTCAAAGACGGCGCACAGTTGCGCGAGTGATCGCCTGACGTCGTCAGTGGTGAGCAACTGGGCCTGGCAGGCGACGCGCGCGGCACGGAGCGCCCAGCGCGGTGCCTCGGCAGCCGAGAGGAGACCGAAGCCGTCCGTGACGAGCACCCGCACGATGGCCATGTCCCGCACTAGATCACTGGCAAATCGATCAGACGGGTTCCAGGCGCTACTCGCAGTGCGCGGTGCGAGCAGACCGTCGGAACGCAACGAAGGCAGCGCGGCCGAATCAGGTGATACAGAATTGTCGTACGGGAGCAGTTGGCGCCGGGCCAGTGCTCGAAGAGACTGATCCCGAGCGTCAGGAGAGGGTCCTCCCGGCGGCATCATCTCCCCGCAGCGCACCAAGTGATACCAGACGACTCGGAACAGGTCGGCCTCCGATGCTGCTCCCTCCGGCGCCGCCGCGTCCGGTCCTGCGCGCAAAAGCATGTCAACCAGGCCCGGCCTGCCCAGCAACCACCGCGCCCGCTCGTCGGCAGCCCATCGCCGCAGCTGCGGGAACACCTCGATCAACTGCTCGATTTCGGCCGAGGTCAGCTGAGGGACTTCATGCTCGCGGACAAGGCTCTCAACGGCCTCACCGTCTCGATCCACACCCCGCGCGGCTTGTATAAGCACGTCACGTGCGGCCCCGGAACCATCGGTGCGAGTTACTGCCACCACGCCGAGCCCCGCAGTCATCGCCGCTCGGGCAAGATCCGAGAGTAGTTGGGCACGGCCTTCCAGCACCGACTCCGCGCCATCGACGACTAGCAGACGGCCAGTACCCACTGCTGAGGCGCCCAGCACCGAGGTAATGCGGGCACCGAGCAACGCCTCAAATTCCGCCAGCCGTGTGGGTATCTCCCGTAGGTTCAGCACCATGACCGCCACGCCATCGGCCCGCAGTCGCCTGGCAGTGCGCAAGGCCAGAGCCGACTTGCCGGCATCCGGCTCACCGGTAACGACCAGTGCGGTCGTCTGCGATGCAGCCGTGCTCATCTCGACAGCCAGAGCGTTCCCGGCTTCAGTCCGTTCCAACTCAAGATCTTCATCGGCGCCGGTCAAGCGGAAACCCACGAGATTCTCGGCTGTCTCCGACAATGCGTCGAGAGCGCGCCACGCCGCAACGTAGGAAGGGGAACGGCCAACCGCTGTACCGGAGATTTGCCTCCGCACCATGACTTCAGTGGCATGCGCCCCAGCCGGGGCGTAGTTCTGGGAGAGCCTCTCCAAAGCTTCAAACAGCGCGTCAGCCCCGGCCACCGAGGACTCGGGAACGATACTCCGCAGGCGGCCCACGACCGCCGTACGGTCGGACTCGTCGACGCCCTCCAGTCTGAGCTCCCACAACCGCAGCACGTGCAGAACTCGCCAGGTCAGCTCCGCGTCAGGCGTCTCAGTGCTCACCTTTTGGTTGGCCGCTGCCTGAGCGATCAGCGCATCCAGGTGGGTCAAACGAGTGCGAACAGCGTCGTTCGTACGTCCCGCCTGATCCACCGCCGCCCGGAACGACTCCTCGTCGGGCTGTCCACGAGCAATCACAGCCAACTCACGCACCTGCTGCACGGCCGGGTTGGGACTGGCTACGGCAAGTGCCAGCCGCCAACGCCCCGCACTGGCTTCAGCCCAGTGATCGGTAACAACCCGTAGGTAGGACACGAGCAGGTCCGCCGTAGAGTCGTCACTGGTTGTGATACTCGGAGCCCGGCGCACTCCGATCGACAACCGCCGCTGTACGCCGTCAGCCGTGTCGCCGACGACGATCAGGTCGTCCACAGGGCTGAACCGGCTGTCCTGGAAGCGCACTGCTACCGGCGTCACATCGTCGCCCAGTGCCGGGACCGGATCGCCTAGGAGGAGGTGAGCCAGCAGGACAGCTCCGAAGCGATGCTCCAGGACGGTGCCACCGCCACCCGTCGAATACGGGCTGGCCATCTTCTCCGCTTTGTCGCGATCCACCATCTCTGCAGCATATGGCGAAACCACCCTCACCCCAGGAGAGGGCATCGGCAACGTGAGGGCGAAAGGGAGGGCCCGCCCCTCGTCATGCACCAGGTAGGGCGGTCAGGCGGCCAGAGCGCATTGCGGGCACAGTGGGTTGGGTGGGGTCGCTGATGTGTCGTGGCCGTCTTCGATGTCTTCGGGCTCCGTCTCCGTGAAAGCGTCGTCGATCGCCTTCCGGGTACGAGTCTCACTGGACGGCAGCAGGTGCGTGTACGTCCGCAGCGTGAAGCCCGGGTCCGAGTGCCCGAGGTACTCGGAGAGCGCCTTGATGCTCTCCCCCCCGTCCAGGAGCACGGAGGCGTACGCATGCCGGAGGGCGTGCATGCCATCTTCCGGGGCCGCCTGGAGGTAGCGCGCGCCGCGCTCGCGGGGTGGGATCACTCCGGCAGAAGCCAGGGCGCGCTTCCAGTCGCCCATGTTGAAGACGCTGCGGTTGTACGCCCCACTCTTCTTGTCGACGAAGAGGAGGCGGAAGGTCTTCGGCTCACCGTCCGGCTTGGCCCAGGGCAGGGTGACCTCGACCGGCGGGAACTCCTTCATGTGGGCCTTGACGGCGGCGGCAAGCTGGGCCGGTAGGGGCACTGACCGGATCTTGTTGCCCTTGGGGAGGGCGAAGACGGGCTTCGTGCCAACGAGCCGCACCTGGCGGTTGACGTGGATCCAGCCGCCCTTGAAGTCGATGTCCTCGACTGCGAAGCCGAACACCTCGCCCTGGCGCAGGCCGCAGCCGAAGGCGAGCTTGCCGCCGGCCTGGAAACGCTTCGGCAGCCCGTCGATGACGGCATGCACACGCTCCAGCGGCCAGGGGATGACTTTCTTCTTGATCGCGGTCGGCAGCTTGACCGACTTCGCCTTGCAGGGGTTCTTCGGCAGTAGCCCGTCCTCCACGGCCATGCCGAGGATGCTGGAGAGGATGTCGAAGATGCCCTCGATCGTCGATACCTCCAGTTCGGCGTCCTGGAGCGCGCGAATCCAACCCTGAATGATCGAGGGCTGGTTGAGGGACCGCAGCTCGCGTCGGCCGAGGTGCTCGACGATGTGGTTACGGACGGTCGCCTCGTAGCGGAGCGCGGTCGTCGGGCCGACGGAGTTCGCGTCGAGCCACTTCTGCGCGTAGGCGCCGAGCGTCTGCTTGGTCTCGGCCGGGACGACGTAGGAGCCGCGCCGGATCTCGACGTCGACCTCGGCGGCGCGGTTGTCCGCCTCGGCCTTCGTGTGGAAGTTCTCCTTGCGCTGATGGCCGTCCAAGTCGCGGTAACGGACCTGCCGGCGCTTGCCGATGCCGTGGTCGGTGGTGGGGACCATCCGCTTCGTACGGCTCTTGTGCTCGCCACACTCGTCCTCGGTGGGTTTGGGGTGGGACTTGCGCCAGCAGTCGTACACGTCAGCCAAGAAGGGCCTCCTGGGTGGGGGCAAGGGAGTGGGAGGCGGCGCGGGACGCGCAGGCGTGCGCCGGCCACGGGAGCAGCAGGGCTGCGGGAGGGGCGCCGAGCGCGGTGGCGAGGGCGACGAGGTCGTCTACGTCGCATCGGCGGCGGGCGCGTTCGGTGCGGCTGAGGGTGGTGTTGGCCATCGGGCGGCCCAGTGCGGTACAGCGGGCGGCGAGCTGGTGCTGGGTCAGGCCGCGCACGAGGCGTAGGCGCTCGATGGCGCGGGCGGTGTGGAGGCCGGCGGGGCCTATTTCGACAGGTCGGTTGGGCATGACAGATAGCTGTAACTTACAGCCGGCCGTTATGGCAAGAGTTAGTTCTTAAACTCTCCAAAAGTCACTCGGGGGCGAAGTGGTGTCCGTCTCGTCGAATTCCGGTACATCACGAGCCGTTTCAGCGGGGAGGTTGTGCTACTTTCCCTCCGCGTCGCAGGGGTGGGCGATTTGAGTATCTATCGGATGCGGTGTCCGGCGGGCTGGCCGCGCCACTCCCGACTGCTGGACACCACCTCCGAGCTGCCGAGGTACCGGATTCCGGCACCTCGTCCGGTTGCTTCGCCGCAGAAAATTCCGGCTTCCGCGGGAGCGATTTCGACAACCGGGGATCCGCCCTTACTGTTTTGGTCTTCCCCGGCGACGCCGAGGGAAGTAACCGGGAGTTTCAGAATTCACTCTGGACGCTTCCCAGGTGGTGTGGCTGTGTTGCCCACGCCTGCCATCCAAAACCCTGATTCCGGTATGGAGACCTCATTGCCGAACCACTCCCCGCGCCTTGCCGGCGCCAAGCGTGACCAGCTCGCCACTCCCGCCGACGTGGCTGCGTACCTCGGGGTACCAGTGAAGACCCTCTACCAGTGGAAGTACCGGGGCATCGGCCCCAGCGTCCACAAGGTCGGCCGTCACCTGCGCTACCGCTGGCGGGAGGTGGACGCGTGGCTGGATGCCCAGACGTCGTACGACCTCACGGCCTGACCCCGCGTCTGGCGCGGACAACGAAGCGGCCCCCGGCGCGCCAACGCCGAGGGCCGAAGACTTCCCAACAGATCGCCCATCCCTGAACGAATGAGCTGGTGAGGGGCGGGACCTTGCCCGTCCTGCCCCTCACCGGAGAGGAACGCCTATGGAGGACCCTACGTCCCCCAGCTCCACGAACACCTCCCCGACCGGCTGGCCCACTCCCGCCGTCCCCGGCGAGGGCGTCCCCTGGCGCCGCCAGGATCAGGCGGACACACGGTCCCCGGCGTCGGGGACCGTCGAGCACTCGGCGGATGTGGAAGCACACGGGGACCTTCCCCAGCCGTCTGCAGATGCTGCCGTTGGGGACCGTCCCCGCGACGTGCCCGCTGCTCGGTCCCCGCACGTCCCGGTCCCCGTATCGACATCCGACGCAAACCCGCAGGTCAGCGGCGTCAAAATGGGGACCGGCCCCCAAGAGGCTGCAGGTGCACCAGGGGACCGCAATGGGGACCGTGATCACGGTCCCCGCCAGTCGCTGGGGACTGACAACCCCGTAGCGGGAAGCGCCCAGCAGGAGGGGACCGGTCCCGTCGACGCACGGGGACCGGATCACGGGACCGGCTCCCGGCCTCCTCGGGGACCGGCAGATCCTGAGGAAAGGAGTTCCGGTGAGGGTGCGGAACTGCTGGATGAGTTGCGGGCGGCGATCGGCAAGTACGTCGTGCTGCCCAGTGACCAGGCGCTGACAGCGGTCACCCTGTGGGTGGCGGCCACGCACATCCAGACCGTTCTGCAGCACGCGCCGCGTCTGGCGGTCGTAGGCCCGACCAAGGGCTGCGGCAAGTCCCGGGTACTGGACGTGCTCCACGAGACCGTCCACCAGCCGATCATGACCGTGAACATGTCCACGGCGGTGCTCTTCCGCATCATCGGCAAGAACCCGCGCACGATCCTGGTGGACGAGGCCGACACCATCTTCAGCAAGGCCGGAGACAACGAGGAACTGCGCGGCCTGCTGAACGCCGGACACCAGCGAAACCGGCCCGCCTGGCGCATCTCCGGTCCGGAGCACAAGCCGACCCCGTATCCAACCTTCGCCATGGCCGCGCTGGCCTCGATCGGCGACCTGCCCGACACCATCACAGACCGGGCGGTCGTGCTCCGCATGCAAAAGCGCAAGCCGGGCGAGAAGGTGACCCCGTTCCGCTCGCGCTACGCCACACCGGAACTGAACGCACTGCGGGACAAGCTGGCCGCCTGGCTGGGACCGCTGCGCGGCACGGCCGGCCGCATGGCGCCGACCATGCCGGTGGAGGACCGGGCGGCAGACACCTGGGAACCGCTGGTCATCATCGCCGACCTGGCCGGCGGCCACTGGCCCGCCAGCGCCCGCGCCGCCTGTGGGGCGATGACCCGCTTCGAGGCCGTCCAGGACGAGCAGACCAACCTCAAGACGCGCCTGCTGCGCGACATCCACCGCGTCTTCGAGGCACACAGCAATCCCGAAGCCCTGTCCTCCCTGGATCTGGTCACCACCCTGCTCCAGGACCCCGACGCCCCCTGGGCGGAACACAGCACCAACGGGCTCAACGCCTACCACCTGGGCAGAATGCTCCGGGACTTCGACATCCGCCCGGCCAACTACCGGTTCGACAAGGGCAGGCAGGCCAAGGGGTACGCCCGTAACCGATTCCTCGACAGCTGGGCCCGCCACTGCCCCGACCTCACCGAGACGGCGCCCGCCCCCACGCACGACGCCACACCCGCGCACCAGGCTCAGGGCAAGCCGCCCGCCGCCCCGGCGAGCCAGCTGCCCATCGGCCCACCCGGCGGACCCGCCGGCCCCCAACGAGCCCGCTGACCCACCTCCCCCTGGGTCCGTATCACTGCGTCGCATCCGTCCCCGCGCAGGTCAGCGCGGGGACGGATGTCCTCAGCGGGACGGACTTCTCCGTACCTGCCCGAGTGTCCGTACCTGTGCTGACCAGGCATGGGACGGATGCGACGCACGTGACACATCTCCCGCCCCCTCGCCACCGGAGCACCCCGATGCACGAACAGCACCACGAACTCCCCACAGCTCAGCACCCGACGCCTACGACCTCAGCCCCAGACAGCGCAGCAAGTTGTCGGGGAAGGAGTCCTTACCCGGCCTCCGCCCCTGGGGTGGCGGAGGCACCCGGCGCCGAGGGGGCGCCGGGGTCGGTCGGCCCGGGGGTGCCGACCGAGACGGGAGCCACCAGACCTTCGCCGCACGCCGCGCAGACGCCGACGCCGCAGCGCCGCCTGCGTCAGCCGCGCCTGCGTGAGCGCCGCGTCCACCCCCGTTACAGCGACAGCGAGTTCACCGACCTCGCCCACGCCGCCGCGCTCACCCTATGCAGATCGGCGGCTACGTCGCAGAAGCGTCACTCGCCGCGGCCCGCGCCGAGGACCCCACCGCCGCGATCGCCGACTACCGCGCCATGGTCAAGGCACTGATGGCCACCAACCGGCAGCTCGCCTGGCTCGGCAACAACCTCAACCAGCTCACCTGGCACCTCAACAAGGACGGCGCCTGGCCCGAGCCGGACGTCGTCCACCGGCTCCTGGCCCGCATCGAAGCATCGATCGCCGACGTGGACACCGCCGTCGCCCAAGTCACCGAGGGAAGGCAGGACCGGTGATACCGAAGATCATCACAGGCAAGGGCAGCACCCGCCGCCTGATCGCCTACCTCTTCGGAAAGGGCGACGCCAACGAACACGTCGACCCCCACCTGGTCGCCTCCTGGAACGACTTCGCCCCCGACCCCGGCCGCAGCCCCCACCGCGACCCCAAGGAGGTGGAGAAGCAGCTCTACACCCAGCTCGACCAGCCGGTGGCCATGCTCGGCCGCCAGGCTCCCCAGACCACGGTCTGGCACTGCCCGGTCCGCGCCGCCCCCGAAGACCCCATCCTGTCCGACGCCCAGTGGGCGGAGATCGCCCGCCGGGTCGTGGCCGCCGCCGGCATCGCCCCCACCGGAGACACCGAAGCCTGCCGCTGGGCGGCCGTCCGACACGCCGACAACCACATCCACATCACCGCCACCCTCGTCCGCCAAGACGGCCACCGCCCCAAGCGCGACTACGACATCCGAGCCGTCCAGCGCGAAGCCCGCCAGATCGAAGTCGACTACGGACTCAGGCGGTTGAAGCCCGGCGACGGCACCGCCGCCAAACGCCCCACCAGCAAGGAACACTTCAAGGCCAAACGCCTGGGCCAAGACGCCACCGCGCGCGAGATCCTGCGCCGGCGCGTCCGCCGCGCCATGGCCGCCGCCTCCACCGAGACCGAGTTCTTCGTCCTGCTGGAAGCGTCCGGCGTGGTGGTGCGGCCGAAGACAGAGCCGTCCGGAGACGTGACCGGCTACAGCGTCAGCCTGCCCGGCGACGTCAACAAGCAGGGCAAACCCATCTGGTACGCCGGCTCCACTCTCTCCGGTGACCTCTCCCTGCCCCAGGTCCGCAAGCGCCTCGCCACGACCGCTCCTGAACCGGTCTCCGCCCGACCGGGCAACCCGTGGCACCAGAACTGCCGCCACCGAACGCATCCCCCACCACCTCACCCATAGCGACGACGGCATGGCCCAGGGACAACTTGCCGCGCTCGGCGGAGCACTCGACCTGCTCTCCCTCACTGCCCCGGCCGGAGCACAGGCCGAACTGGAACGAGCCGCCGTGACATTCGAGCGGGCCACTCGCTCCCGCATCGCCGCCGACCACGCCAGCGCCCGTGCGCTGCGCCGCAGCGTCCAGGCGATCTGGAGCGACCCCGTGCGCCACGGGGACGGCGCGGGACTGGCGATGCTGATCGACGCCGCACTCACCGCCGTCGCCTACGCCGTGCACTGGCACCGCACCCGCCAGCACGCCCAGCAGGAAGCGGCAGCAGAACAGGCCCTGGTCCATCTGCAAGCGGCGTACGCGCAGGTCGCGGAACCCGTCTTGGTGGGGCTGGCCCACCGCTCACCCGGTCTGCAGAGCAAGCGCCGCTACGCCCGCCACCTCCAGGAGGCGGTTCCCGAGCACGCCGAGCGCATCCTCAACGACCGTGCCTGGGATGCCCTGGCCACTGTGCTCGCTGAAGCGGAGGCGGCAGGCCACAATGCCTCCGCCCTCCTCGACCAGGCCGTCCGCCAACGCACGCTGGACGACGCCCGCAGCCCCGCCCGCGCCCTGACCTGGCGCATCCACCGCCTCGGCCAGCGCCACGCACCCGGCCCACAGGCCCAGGCCGCCAACGCCCGCCACACCGCGAAGCGCCCCACCACGCCCCCGCTCCTTCCGGAAGCCAAGGGACAACAGCGCTGATCACGTCGCCACGGACACCACAGGGCCAAGGAGGTCCAATGCCTCCTCCCACCGGTATCGGTCGGCTCCGCCGCCGGCCTTGGGTCGGTGGGGCTCGTACGAGCCGATCAGTACGTCCATCTCGCGTAGGTGCTCCAGGCTCCGGCGGTACGCAGGGTGGGCGGCCTGGGCCGAGTTCAGGTAGGGCAGGACAGCGGTCGGGATGCCCATGCCGTACGCCTCGCACAGGATGCCCAGGGCGAGCGTGTCGGAGATGCCGGCGGCCCACTTGTTGACCGTGTTAAAGGTGGCCGGCGCCACCGCGATCGCGTCCGCGGGCGGCAGAGGCCGGGCCTCACCGGGCGTGCGCCAGGCCGAGCGGATCGGATAGCCGGTCTGCGCTTCGATCGCTTCGATGTCGAGGAAGCCCAGCCCCTGCGGGGTGGCGGCGACCCCGACGTCCCAGTTCCGTTCCTGCGCGGCGGTGATCAGCTTGCCGACGTCACCGGCGATGCCGCACGCGCAGACGACGACGTACAGGAAGGGCTTCTTGTCGGGTTTGTTGGTGGTGAGCTCGGTCACGCGTGGGCTCCAGGATGGTGGGCTTCTCGTTGGGCGGTCAGCTGGTCGGCCAACGCATCGGGCCCGATCTTGCTCAGGGCCCACAGGCTGCTGCATCGACGGGCCCACCGCCAGAGCGGGTCATCCACAGGGGTGTGGAAGGGCAGCACAGGAATGCCGTGGGTGTCGAAGGGAGCGGCGTCGAGATAGCGCAGACCACCGGTGCCGCACAGATAGTGGGTGCTGCCGGTGGCCGCCGCGAGGTCGGCGAGGCGCTCGGAGCGGCCTTGCCGGGTCGGGATCGCAGTGCTGCCCTGCACCTTTCCCGACCAGCCGAGAGCGCTGAGCAGGGCGGTCGTCGACGTCCTCGCCAAGTCGGCCACACGGTCCGAGTCGTCGAGCGCGTCCAGTACCTCGGCCACAGCACCCCAGTAGCGGCTGCGGCCGTAATACTGGCGCACGAGAAGCTGGATCGTCCGGCGCGAGCGACGCGGATCAACGAGCCGCGCCTGGCTGATCAGCGTCGGGCGCCCGTGGGGAAGGTGCGTCGGGAGCGTGAGCCACTGCTGTCGGGATGAATCGTCCAGGGCGGCGAGACGGGCGCGGTGCTGGTAGTCGCGCCGGGCGAACTGCACGTCGTCCAGAACGATCCAGTAGTCGGCGGAGAACAGCTTCGCCAGCGTGGACAGCCTGGGAAACAGGTTCGGTTGGTGGATCGCGCACAGCCCGCCCGACGCATCGGCGGGCGGATCAGGTACTGATGAGGCGGCTGTCGAAGCCGGCGCCCAGGAGGCGCTCGTAAGCGTCATACACATCCCCCGGTACATCCTGCTCGACGGCGAAGCCGAGCTTCGGGTACTCGATCACCCGTTGCAGGTCCCCGACGAGCATGTCGACGACGAGCTTCTCGTCGCCGATGGACTTGATGTAGTCGTCCAACTCCAGTGGCTCGGAGGCGCATACGACCTCGGCCTCGGGCCACAGCTTGCGGCAGGTCGCGTACGAGCGGCGCTCCATGTACGGCTTGGAGATCAGCAGCAACGACTGCACCTCCACCCCGGCCTGGGTCAGCAGCTCGCGGGAGAAGGTGATGTTCTGGCCGGTGTTGGCGGCCTTCGGCTCGACCAGGATCGCTTCGTCCGGCACGCCCAGGCTCAGGGCGTGCTCGCGGTAGTGGACGGCTTCGCCGCGCGGGAAGCGGGCCCGGGTGGTGGGGCTGTTGCCGCCGCTGAAGACCACGACCGGGAAGAGCCCGGCGCGGTAGAGGTCGGCGGCCGCGGTGGCCACGCCCAGGTCGTGGCTGCCCAGGCCGATCGCCGCCGAGCAGGGCCGCTGCTCGTGGCCCATCTGGTGGTAGTTCCAGATCAGCGTCGCGTCGTGGAACTGCTTGTCGGCGATCTGGCGCTGCTGGTGCTCCGGCACTGGCACTCCCTGGCTCTTCCTTGCTGGCCCTTTCGGATGCCCTCAATACTGCGCAGCTGGTGGCTCAGCCCGTACTGGCGGGCCACCTGTGCCACCTGATCGAGGACGGACAGCCCATCATTCCGGGTCGCCGCATCCGACAGAAGGATGTGCCCGTACGCGGTGTCCAGCCTCACTCGCTGCATCGGGGAGTCGACCGTGCCGGTGGTGCGCGCGATGTCGATGTAGTGCAGTGCCTGCTTCAGGTCGCCGGCACCACGATGGGCCAGGGCCAGCTTCTGGTGGGCGACCGACCAGTCCTCCGGCTCGCCTAGATCCTCGAAGGCACGAGTGGCGGCCGTCATCGCGTTGGTGGCGTATTCGTTGTTGCCTTCCTTGCTCAGGGCCGTTCCTACCCAGAGTCGAGCCCTGGCGCGGTCGCGAGGGCTCAAGCGCTCGTCTGCGGCGAGGAGTTCGTACTGGTGGGCCGAGACCTCCAGCTGGCCGGACATCTCTTGGACCACGGCGAGTGAGAGCTCGATCTGGGCCACGCGGCGCGGGATGTCGAGTTCGGAGAACATGCCGTGGGCGGTCAGGTACGAGTGCCGGGCGGAGAGCGGGCCGAGGATCGCGCCCTGGTCACGCTGGAGGTCGCCGAGAAGGACGAGGGAACGGCCGTAGAGGTAGAGGCCCTTGTCGTCCAGGCGATGTGGGTCGTGGCGTCCCAGCCAGCGGTTCAATAGGGTGGCGGCGAAGGGGAAGTTCTGGCGGCTGACGCAGACGACAGCGCGCTCGATGTCCTCGGTCCAGGTCTCGTAGTCCGCCGGCCGCGCGTTCCTCCGCTCGGGGAACAACAGTGCCTCGAACCTGGAATGGCCGGCAGAGTCCGCACGGGCGAGGGCGGTGTCGAGGATGGCCTGCGTGTCCGGCCGGGGCTGGGTTTCGGCCCCGAGGCTCTCCCACTTGGCCACCGTGCGCAGCGCGACACCGAGGTGCTCGGCGAAAGCGCGCGTGCTCATGCGCAGCGCGGCGCGTAAGGCGCTCGCCTCTCGACCCGTCCATTGCTGCACGCTGACCACGGATGGCCTCCCTCCGTCACGTATGGAAGCACTCTCGGTGACGACATGGGGCGGGAAGTGCAACGGAAGTACAACAGCAGGTCATTTCAAGGCCGTTCGCAGCGATCGAAGCTGTGGGCATGGACGACGAACTCATCACCGAACGCCGCTCCGTAGCCTTCCCCCAGGTCTTCGGCTACCTGCGCCACGTGACCGGCGGCCTGGCCCGCCACGCGGCGCTTGTCGGCTGCCTCACCGAGTACTGCCGACAGCATGAGCTGACCCTGTGCGGCGTATTCACCGACCGCGACACGGCGGTGCCCGTCCGTTCCCCCGCCTTCGTCGGCCTCCTCGACGCGCTCGAACTACCCGAGACCTATGGCGCCGTGGTTCCCGCCCTCAGCCACCTCGGCCCGAAGCGCGTTGCCGGCGAACGGAAGCGGCAGATAACGGTGTCGAGCGCCCGTCTGATCGTGGTCCGCTCCACCACCAGACCAACGACGGCTTCCGTGCCCTCTCTCGGTGCGAGTGCCGACCTCCAGCGCCTGGGAGACACCTGATGTCCGTTCGCGACGCGCTGCGCAGCGCCCCCATGGTCAACGACGTGCCCACGCTGCGCCTGCTCCGCGTCGGCGACGGCTGGGACCTCGTACGAACCCCCGCAGAGATGGGCTTCCTGGCCCTGGCACACCTGCGGGCCATTGGAGCGGCAATCGGCCCGGTGCTGTACGACGGGCCCAACGCACGCCTCTACTACGCCATCCAGACCGGCACCTCCGGCAACTGGAGCGACCTGCCGGTACGGCACCTCTCCACCAACTCATGGCTCGTCGCACCCAACCTGGAGTTGATCGACGACTGGTTCGGCGGCTGGTGCGAACTCCCCGACGACGACACCCTCACCGACGCAAACACCCTCCACGCCGCCCTCCAGCACCCGTATATCGGCGCCTCTCTGGAAGGGGCGAGCCGGTGAACACCCGCGCACTCGTGTCGGAGGTCATCACCAGTCCGCGGCCGGCGTGGTGGAAGCCGTGATGGGCCGCGCAGTGAACCGGCTGGCCCGCTACACGGGCCCGCTGCTGATCGTGTTGATCTCTGCCTCATGTGGGTTCGTGATCGGCGTCGCGGTCTCCACCGCACAGGCCGGCCCCTGAGTCCCCGTCCCTGCCGGACGTAGCTGATCGGAAGGCTCCCCACCCCCGAGAAGCCCCGGCAGGGGCGGGCCGCAAACCCCCGCCCCGGGCTGATCAACCGCCCGCGCCCTTGGACAGGTCGAGCGCCGTCCGGGGCGGGCCCACAAGGCCACTTCATCCCAACCACAGGAGGAGCAATGCAGAACAACACCGCCACCGCCCCGACGACCGGGCCGACCCAGGCCGGACTGGTCAAGGCACGCCGCCGGATCCAGGCCGCCCGCGAACGCGGCGTCACTCCGTCCGACGGCGGCAGCACCGGCCGCACCGACGGCAACGACTGATCCGGGAGGAAACACGTTGTCGCCGCTGAATCTGGCGGCTCACCTGGGCCAGGACGAGTTCCTGGCCCAGGTGCTCCACCGCCGCTACCGCCACGTCCCCGCAGCCATCCAGGACCCGGACAAGCTGATCACCTGGGACGACGTCAACACCATCCTGGCCACCCACCGCTTGGAGCCACCTCGTTTCCGCCTGTCCGCAGACGGCGAGATGCTGCCGGCCTACCGCTACACCGCCCCGGTCACCACCCGCCGACACACCGTCTGGCAGCGCCTGCACCCCGCGGAGCTGCACGCCCGGCTCGCTGAGGGCGCCTCCCTGGTCATCGATGCCGTCGACGAAGTGCACCCTCCCGTCGCCCGCGCAGCCATGGAGCTGGAACGGTGGCTGCGCACCGGGGTGCAGGCCAACCTGTACGCCTCGTGGACCGCACGCGAGGGCTTCGGCGTCCACTGGGACGACCACGACGTCGTCGTCACCCAGATCGACGGCGCCAAGCGCTGGAAGCTGTACGGCCCCACGCGCACCGCCCCCATGTACAAAGACACCGACGAGCCCGAACCTCCGCCGGAGAAGCCGATCGCGGAAGTCGTGCTTCAACCTGGGGACATGCTGTATCTACCGCGCGGCTGGTGGCACTCGGTGGCAGCCTCCGAGGGCGAACACTCGCTCCATCTCACCTTCGGCGTCCAGACCACCACCGGCGCCCAGCTCCTGTCCTGGCTCGCCGACGACCTGCGCCGACACGACGTCCTGCGCGAAGACCTGCCCGTACACGCGACCGCCGCCGCGCAAGCGATCTATCTGGAGCGGCTGCACAAAGTCGTCACCGTCGCCCTGGAAGACCCAGAGCTCATCGGCCGGTATACGGCAATGCGCGACGGAACGGATCTTACCCGCCTGCGGCCGAGCCTCCCCCACCTCACCAGCGTCCCCGCAGTCCCGAACGTCCACGTCAGGCTCACGACGGCCCGGGCGCTCTTGGAGTCCAACGGGGACGGGGTGGTCTTCCGGGCCTGCGACAACGAGTGGGAGATGGCAACGGAGGCCATGCCACTGCTCGAACGATTGATGTCGGCCGCGCCTGCCGCCGTCTCTCTCGGCGAGCTGGCCGAGACAGCCGGAATCTCCGTCGCGAATGCGGCGTCCGTTGTCTCCGAACTCATGGTCGGCCAAGCGATCACGGTGGAGAGGAGGAACGGCCGATGACGAAGGCAGCCCTGGGCCTGGGCACCTACCGCATTCGGCCCTCCGCGCTGAACGACGCCGTGGCCCGCGCAGCCACGGATCCAGCGACAGCGTGGATCGACACCGCGCCCAACTACCTCAACGGGCAGGCCCAGTCGCTACTGGCGCCGACCCTCGCTCGGCACCCGATCCCGGTGTCCACGAAGATCGGATTCCTCACCACACAGACGGCTGGGGACGCCGTTGACGATGGAGCCATCGCGGCCGGTGACGCGGAGCGCGGGCATTGTCTGAGCCTCCCGTACGTCCACTGGCAGTGCTCCCGCAACCGAACCGAACTCGGCCGCGACCGCCTCGACCTCGTCTTCGCACACAACCCCGAACGCACCGACGGCGACCCGCACGATGCCCTGCGCCACGCCTTCACCGCCCTCGAAGCAGAAGCGGAAGCCGGCGCCCTGACCGCATACGGCGTCGCCACCTGGGGCGGCTTCGACACCGGTGCTCTGAGCGTCCCCGCGCTCCACCAGCTGGCCACCGAGGCGGCCGGCACCGAGCAACACCACCTGCGAGCCGTCCAACTCCCCGTATCCCTCGTCACCGCCACCGCCTTCGCCCAAGCCCTGGACGGCGAAGGCCCCATCGCTCAGGCCACCGAACACGGGTGGCAGGTGTACGCCTCGGCGCCCCTATTCGGCGGCGAACTACCAGCCCTGGCCACGCGCGAACTCACCGCCCTGCTGAGCCCCGAACTCACTACCGCCCAGGCATGCCTCCTCGCGGCAGCCTCCTGCCCCGGGGTGACACGAATTCTGGTCTCCGCCTCCACCCCGGCACACTGGGCCGCGGCGCAAGAAGCCCTGCGGACACCTGCCATCCCGGCTGCCACGCTGCGAAAGGTGCTGAATGTACTCGCCCCCGACTGACCCCGCGGACCAGCAGCGCATGCGCCGGGCCTTCGCTCAGTCAGCGGAGACGCTGGGCGCCACAGTCACGGGCGCCGAAGTCTGGGGCTGGCACGGCCGAACCCTCAGCGCCCGCGCCCAAGACCCGGACCAGAGAGCCTGCTGGCTCCGGCTGCTCTCGGCCCCGGAAGAAAAGGCCGCGGGCAAGATCTGGGAGGGCAACCGCGAGGCCGCCGCGCTCTTCGACGGGCGCATCCGCAAACCACTGCTGTACGGCACCACGCAGTCGAGCAGCGACGGCTATGCGTACCGGGCTGAACTGCACCAGTACATCGCCGAGCCCGTCCTCTCGGCCAGCCCGGTCCTGCGCACGGGCCCGCAGCCTTCGGCCGGTTGGTGGGAGTCGCTACGTACAGACCTGGAGTACGTCAGCGGCACCCCCACCGACCGTGTGGCCGTACGGCAGGAGTGGGTAGATCGCGCTGTCCCGCGCTTCCTCCAGATACCCGACCCTCAGATCACGTACTGGACGACGGCCCACGGCGACCTGCACACCGCCAATCTCACGAGCACCACCCCCTATCTGCTCGACTGGGAGGGTTTCGGCCTGGCACCAGCCGGCTACGACGCCGCCATGCTGCTGGCGTACTCCCTGCTCGTCCCCGAATTCGCCCACGACATCCACGACACCTTCTCCGTGCTCAAGACGGAGCCCGGACGCGTCGCACAGATCATCGTCATCACCGAGCTACTGCAGTCGGCTTCGCGTGGGGACCATCCCGAACTCGTCCCAGCGCTCTGTGCCCTCGCAGCAGAGCTTGCTTGAACGGGCCGCTGCGCGGCGACCGCCCGGGATTGGCATCGGCCACGCCTTCAGAGTAGCCAAGACCCGCGCCAAGGAGCTGTCCACCCACCTCGCAGCACTGCGAGGTGGGTTCGGCGTATCCCCGCATCCCCGCTCCCAAATACGCCCAGGTGTTTGCCAGTTGCAGGCTTATGGGCAGTGTGTATGGGTGCGATCACCGTGCGTGCGCACCGCCATGGGGGTGGACGTTGCTACGAAGGGACACCGGAGCAGGAAATAGAGCCACAAGGTCGGTCGCTGACCTCGTCGCCCGCTTCGGGCAGGAGGTCAGAGCCAAGCTTCAGGGCCCTGCGGGCGCTAACAGCGGGAAGGAGGAGAGCCTCACCGCACCGGCCGAGCAGCTGCTGCGAGGCATGGCCGGGCGACAGCACATGAAGCTGATCGCTCACGGCCAGAACAGCATCAAGAGACTTGGCGTGCGGCCCGACTTCGCCATCAGCGCCGGCGGAAGGACCATCGGACACGTCGAGCTGAAGCGTCCAGGCAAAGGGGTCGACCCACAGAGTTGGCCCGCGAAGAGCCATGACCGGGAACAGTGGGAGAAGCTCAAGGCCCTCCCTAATGTCCTGTATTCTGATGGTTACGACTGGGCTGTGTACCGATTCGGCGTGCAAATTGGCCCGATCGGACACCTGGAGGGAGACCTACTCAGCGGCAGTCGACAACTCACCCCGGCAGACCACGGATTCGAGCGGGCCATCGCCCTCTTCCTCTCTCCAGCGCCCTTGGCCGTCGGCAGCATCGGTGAACTGGTCAAGCGCATCGCCAGAATCTGTGCGCTCCTACGGGACGAGGTCACTGAACGTCTCACACGTGAGGAACGCGGAGAGGCCGACGCTGCGTTCTCCATTCTCGCGGGCAACTGGAAAGATCTCCTCTTTCCCGACGCACTGCCGGCCGAGTTCGCCGACCACTACAGCCAGACGCTCACCTTCGCAATCTTGCTGGCCCGCCTCGAGGGCATCGACATGGAGAAGCTCTCCTTACCCGACGTCGCAGGCAAGTTGGGAAAACGTCATTCCCTGATGGGCAAAGCCCTCTCGGTGCTGACCGACGAAGCTCTCGACGATCTCCGCGGAGTCATTGACACGCTGATCGACGTCATATCCGCGGTCGATCCGGAAATGTTCAAGGACGACAGTGGGGACGCCTACCTCCATTTCTACGAGGGGTTTCTGAGCACCTACGATCCGGAACTGCGACGACGCACAGGTACGTACTACACGCCCAGCGAGGCTGTCCGTTTCATGGTCCGGTTCACCGACGAGGTGCTGCGTGACCGACTCGGTCAGGAGGACGGGTTCGGCAGTGAGGACGTCACTGTGGTCGATCCCGCTATGGGCACCGGAACCTTTCTCATCAACATCGTCGACCACGTCGCCAAGGATCTGGCGCTGAAGCACCGTGCCGCGCTCAAAAGCGGACTCCTCCGCGAACTCGCGGGGCGTCTCGTCGGTTTGGAGAAGCAGACTGGCCCCTATGCGGTGGCCGAACTTCGCGTGCACCACGCCTTCAAGGCCCATCAGACCGACATCACCGGTTACGCGCCAAGGCTCCTGGTGGCCGACACGTTGGACGATCCGGCTGTCGAGCACCACCTGGGGCTGATGTACGAGGCAATCGCCCGACACCGCCGACTGGCCAACAAGGTCAAGGCGGAGGAAAAAGTCATGGTGGTCATCGGCAACCCACCGTACCTGCGTGGTGCCAAACAGTCTGGGGTCGGGCGCTGGGTCACCGAGGGGAATCCGAACGACCGAGGGGCAATCCTGGCGCGCTTCCATCCCGAGGACAACGGGCGTATCGGATACGCCCTGGACAATCTCTACGTGTACTTCTGGGCATGGTCGACCTGGAAAGTCTTCGACCAGGTGACGGCCTTGGGCGCACCGGAAGCACCGAGCGGGATCGTCGCCCTCATCACAAACTCCGGATTCCTGGACAGTGCAGGCGCCGCCGGCATGCGGCGCTACCTGCGCGAGGCGGCCGACGAAGGCTGGATCATCGGGCTCTCTCCCGAAGGCTCCTACTCCGATCCCCGCACACGTGTCTTCCAGGACGTGAAGCGCGAGGTCTGCATCGCAGTCTTCGTCCGCCGAGGATCCCCGGACCCGGATCATCCTGCGCGTGTGTGGCGACTCGACGTGCCAGCCGGAACCCGAGAAGCAAAGTTCGACTGGCTCGACGGACTCAGCATTGACGGGCACCAGGCCGAGGACGGAACACCATGGCAGCTCTGTTCCTCAGGGTGGACCACCCCCTTTCAGGCCGTAGCCGCCTCTGAGTGGACAGCGATGCCCACCGTGGATGCCTTGTTGCCCTGGACAAGTTCCGGCAACAAGAACAATCGCAGTTGGCCGGTTTCGCCGAGCAAGACCGTCCTGCAAGAACGCTGGCGGACACTCGTCCAGGCTCCGAAATCAGCCAAAGGGACGTTACTGAAGAGCACTCGAGACCGCCGCCCGGACAAGCCCGAGCAGCCGCTTCCGGGACACGAATGGCGGGGCACTCTCGCCGACGAGACAGAACGGGTACCGGTCCTCACCGAGTACGGCAGGATGACATTCGACCGCCAGTGGATCATCGCGGACCGGCGCGTGATCGACTTTCCGCGACCCGCCTTGTGGTTCGCCCACAGCGACCGCCAGATCTATCTGTCCGAACTGCACTCGGAGTCGGGGCGGGCAGGGCCGGCTGTGGGATTCACGGCTCTCATCCCCGACATGCATCACTTCAAAGGCACAGAAGGCGGCCGAGTTGCGCCGCTCTATCGTCACGCGAAACTGGCAGAGGCGAACGTGACGCCCGGGCTACTGAAGGCGCTGTCGCAAATCCAGGGTGCAACGGTTACAGCAGAGGATCTCTTCGCATACATCGCGGGAATAGCCAGCCACAGCGGCTACACCCGCCATTTCGCGGACCACCTGACGACCCGTGGCTCACACATCCCTCTGACCCGGGACCCCGACCTGTGGGCACAGGTGGCTGAGGCAGGCCGACGCACGATATGGATACACACGTACGGCCAGCGTTTCGCGTCGACACAGCACGGCCGCCCATCCGGGCAGACCCCGAGACTTCCCGAAGCGGAACAACCCATCTGCATCATCCCTATTGGTGAGGACGGCAACGGGATGCCCGACAGTATCTCCTACGACGCGAAGAGCCGCATCCTCACGGTCGGAGCTGGCTCCATCGGACCTGTAGCGGCTGAGGTCTGGGACTACCGAATCGGCGGTGTACAGGTAATCCGCAAGTGGTTCGGCTTCCGCAAGCGCAAACCCGATGTCGAGTGGCAGAGCCCATTGAACGATATCCTGCCCCCAACGTGGCCTGTGCGATGGACCATTGATCTGCTGGATCTCATCAACGCACTCGCCCTTCTCATAGCGCTCGAACCTGAACAGGCCAGGCTCCTGCAGGCCGTGACCTCGGGCCCGCTCATCACCACTCATGACCTCCGGGAGCGGGGCGTACTACCGGTCCCGCCCTACGCGGCCAAGGAACCGAAGGCGCCGCGAGCGTCTCGGCGCGCCCCGGGAACCGGCCAGGGGACCTTCGATTTCACGAGCTGAGCCGGTTTCAACACAGGCACCGCGGCGCGGCCGCCAGGCGTGGATCGGCTGCTCGGCGACGCCGAGGAACTGGGCCACCTCGACGGCCTTCCGACCAGTGGTGCCGGGAGCAAGCCACTGCGAGTGCGCGGGAGCCAATCCGTAAGATTGCCACGCCATGCGGTCACTGCCAGTAAGGTGTTCCGAACACAAGGTGGAGATCGCGGGGCGTGGACAATGAGTAGGACTGTTCGGCTGGAGTTGATGGGGCTTCCCGACACAGACGAAGACGAACTTCGTTGGCTGAGCAGCCAACTACGTCGATCCCTCCTTGAACTAGACGTAGTCGACGTGCGGTTGGCGCGCTCCGCAAGTGGTGTCCCGTCAGGCTCAAAGAGCAGCGAACTGATCGCTGCCGGGACGGTCGTCGTCACCGCTGCGCCGTTCATTCTGCGCCAAGTCCTCCAGCTCGCCGACACTTGGCTCAAGAATCGCCCAGTGCGCGGCATCAAGGTGGAGCTGGACGGACATACGATCGAGCTGAGTGACGCCTCGGTCGTCGAGCGGGAGCGCCTGATCGACGCTTTCCTGACACACCGTGAGTCGGCTGACACGGACGAGACGGACACCGAGCAGCCCCAGCCTCTGACCTCGTGAACGCCCAGGCATTCGGCGATGGCCATCGCAGGGCCTTGCTCATCGGCACGGGGACATACGACCATCCGGAGCTCCCCACGCTGCTCTCCCCCGATGTGGACTGCACCAGGTTGAACGAGGTCCTGAGTGACCCGGAGATTGGCCAGTTCGAGGTGCAGCAACTAGTAGACGCGGACCGCTCAGTGCTGGAGCGGGCGATTGGGGAGCTATTCCTCACCGCAGAACACCGTGATGTCTGTCTGCTGTACTTCTCGTGCCACGGGGTCGTAAACCGTAACGACAAGCTCTACTTCGCCGTGCGGAATACCGACCCAGATCGTCCCGCCTACTCAGCCATCTCGGCAAGCCTCGTCCACGAGGTGATGGACGAATGTCTCGCCCGGAGCATCGTCGCAGTGGTGGACTGCTGCTACAGCGGATTGTTCATCCCCGGCGCCAAAGGCAGGGTTTCGGCTGGCTTCGAGGAGGCACTGGCCGGCCGGGGCCGCGTCATCATCACCGCTGGCACCCGGGTACAGCGCGCCTGGGAGGGCGATCACTCCGACGCGTCCGCGCCTGCGCTCTCGCGCTTCACCCAAACCATCGTTGATGGTTTGCGCAGTGGTGACGCCGATCTCAACGGCGATGGTCTCATCACCGTCCAGGAACTGTTCAGATACGCCTCTGAACGGCTGCATCAGAACGGGATCGCACAGACACCCCGCATGGGCGGCGAGATCCAGTACGACATCGCGCTGGCCAAGGTGAAGAAGAAACGCCGACAGCGATCTTCGCGTACGACCGGCAAGAAGGAGCCAGCCCGTCGGGCTGCCAGTCCGCGTCCGCGCCGCCAACTCGCTTCACCCTGGCGTGTCTCGGCTGCTTCCGGCCCAGCTCGTCAGCCTGTTTTGTCCGACGACACCTTGATCGTGCACGAAAAATACAGCTTGCACGTGCTCGACCCCGAGTCCCGCCGCCGGTATCCCCTGATACAGACAAACTACGGCGGCAGTCCTGCCTTCCATGGCGGCGCCGCCCATTTCCCGGGCCCGGGTCGCTGGCTGCGGAGCGTCGATCTACGGACGGGGAGACCTCGCCGAGCTCCTCGACTGCAGGTCTGCGACGGCCTGCTCGGGGTCTGCGCAGACATTTTGTACGCGCCAGGCCCCGACGGTTGCCTCCACTCAATCGACCTGCCGTCCGGCGAAATTCGCTGGTCACAATCCTTGGGTAAACAAGCCATCGGCTGCGCCCCTCAGGCGACCGCAGGCAACGTAATCATCATGGCCGAGGAGCCTCAACCGTCGAACGAAACTGCGAACCGCAGCGGGGGGCACGTCGTGGCAGTCCTCGAGGCCACCGGTCATCCGAACTGGTCCTACCAACCTGAGGGACAGCTTTCCCGTGACTGGGTCGTTGCCGACTCGGGCATATATACGATCCAACGGGTTGAACCCTCCCAACAGAGGATCGTGGCTGTCGACCCCACCAACGGAGAACCACTGTGGCGATTCGATGTAGCAGCTGACCTCGCCGCTGCTCCGGCTGTGACGAGCGAGTTGGTGATCTACGGTGATGTGGACAACCGGCTCGTCGCACTCGATGCCAAGAGCGGCGCCCAGCTATGGGAGGGGAAAACCAAGGGGCGTGTTCTCACACGACCGTTCGCGGTGGGCGACACCCTCTTCACCGCTGATCGGGCGGCAACGGTGACGGCCTGGAAGCTCTCAGTCGGCCGAAAACTCCGCTCCTGCGAAGTCCTTTTGAGCCCAGACCAGCAGGGGTCCCCGGCAGTCACCAACGACTGGATGTACATCACAGACTCCCACGGCGACATTCGCGCACTCCCGACCAGTCTCCGTTAGGCATCCTTACGAGACATGAAGCGGAATCTCATTACCCCCATAGGTATCCCCAGCCCCAACATGAACGAGCGCATCGCCAAGTTGTGGCGCAAGCAGCGGGTACGGAAGCGCTTGACCCGCGCGCTAGGGGTACTTGGGTCTCTGATTCTGCTGATCGGAATCCCATGGCTCGTATGGCGCGGACCGTACACACTCGACCGCGAGTACCTGGACCGGGAGGAGCTGGCGAAGGGGTCGGCGGCACTCGTCAGCGGCCTGCGTACCGCTCTGGTCGCCATGCTTGCCGCGATCGGGGCCGGCGTTGCCCTGGTATACACCGCCCGCACCTACCGCCTCACACGTCGCGGTCAGATCACCGACCGATTCAACAAGGCACTGGAACGCCTCGGCTCTGAGCACGAATACGTACGCATCGGTGGCGTCCTCAACCTGGAACAGATCGTTCAGGATGCCCCGGAACAAGCAGCCCCGGACGCCGCCCGGGTCCTCGTGCATTTCATCCGCAACCGCGCGCCAAAGGCACAACACTCACGCAGGAAGCGGCTGGCATGCATGCGCAGCGGGGACAACACCTCACTGCCAGTCGAACCTGCAGCCGACGTACAGGCTGCCCTCACAGCCCTCACCAGCGATGTGATGCGCCTTCACGCCGATCCGCGTGTGGTCGTCCTCGACCTCCACGGACTGCACCTGGCGGGAGCTATGTTGCCCAGCGTCGATCTCACCGATACGCACTTGGAAGGTGTCGACCTTTCCGGCGCGGACCTGAACGGCGCGACGCTGGCGATGGCCAACCTGAACACAGCTCGGCTCACCTCTGCCAACCTGATTGATGTAGATCTGACCTGCACAGAGCTGGAACAAGCCGATCTTCGAGGAGCGGATCTCCGACTCGCGAAATGGGACAACACTCGCCTGCTCGGGGCCAATCTTTCGGAAGCCAGCGGCCTACCTGCGAACCTTCACGAGCTCGCGCATATCGATGACCGAACTGCACTCCCTGCATACCTGCAGTCCCAGGAAGAAGGCCAGCGCTGGAGGCTTCGGTGCCTCCGCCGGGTCAGCTCAGCCACTCCGCCTCCCGAGCCGAGCCCACCAGTGAGCGCCCCAGGGCACATCCAGGGCACATGAGCCCGGGAAACGGCGTTGACCCGTGAGAACTACGGAGAAGAGTTTCCCCAGGTCAACGCACATTTCCCTGCGAAGCCCCAGGTCAGCACCCCACCCCTCCCATTCGCTGCACGAGTGGCAGGACTTCAGCCACAGGTTGCACGATGCGGGGCATCAGCCCTACTGCCTGGTCTGGCCCTGATCCCGGGCCGGCCCGCCCGCGGTGACGTCCCGCTCCGGACCGGGCCGGTCCGCGGCGAAACGGATCCCGGTGGAGCGGCTCACCGTCAGGGACGTGCGGCGTGCCCGGGGCAGCGACGGCGACACCGTTCCCGGGAGCCGGCACATCGCCGAACCCGACGGCGCGGGCACGCCGGTCCGCCGCGCGGCCGCTCCGGCCGGCCCGACCCGTACCGTCCGTGAGCCGGGCTCCGCGCAAGCCCCCGCGGACACCGCGGGCCCCCGGGCCCCTGACCGCCATCGGTGGCCCTGACCGGCGCCGGAAAGCCGCTGGATGAGGCGTACGCCCCGGTGGCATGCTGGCGGCGTGAACGGACCGGAGATCCACCTCAGCGTCGCCCCCGAGCTGCACCTCTTCGTCGCGGCGCGGCGGCGCGCCGGGCGTACGGCCCTGGCCACCGACGGCGCCTCGTCGCTCGGTCATGTCGTCGAGTCGCTCGGCATCCCGCTCACCGAAGCGGGACAGCTGTTCGTCGACGGGCGCGAAGTCCCGGTCTCGCACGTCCCGGCGGCGGGCGAGGAGGTCGACGTGCACGCGGTGCGGCGGCCGCAGCGGGTGCCGGGGGCGCCGCTGCGCTTCCTCCTCGACGTCCACCTCGGCACGCTGGCGCGGCGGTTGCGGCTGCTGGGCATCGACGCGGCGTACTTCAGCGAGGACGTCGGCGACCCGGCCCTCGCGGCGTACTCGGCGCGCGACCGGCGCGTACTGCTGTCGCGGGACCGGGGGCTGCTGCGGCGCCGCGAGCTGTGGGCCGGCGCGTACGTCTACAGCGACCGCCCCGAGGAACAGCTCGACGACGTGCTCAGCCGGTTCTCACCCGTCCTCGCGCCGTGGACGCGCTGCGTCGCCTGCAACGGCGACCTGGAGAACGCCACGAAGGAATCCGTCAGCGGGTTCCTCGAAGGCGGCACCGAGCGTACGTACGACGTCTTCGCCCAGTGCACGGCGTGCCGGCGCGTCTACTGGAACGGCGCGCACCACTCGCGCCTGCAGACGATCGTCGAGGACGCCCTGCGCTCCTACGGCGACGCGGCGGCACAGGCTTCCTGATCCGGCCGGCGGCGCCGAGGACCGCCGCCCTGGTGGCGTCGGACCGGCGGGGCGCGGGGGCGGGTGCGGGTGAAGGTGCGGATGCGGACGCGGGTGAAGGCGGGCCGGGCAGTCCGCTCATGCCGACGGGTGCAGGCCGACGGCCGTCGACATGCCGTGGTCCGGAAGGAGCGGCCACCCCTCGTCCCCTGGCGCATGTGGCACGCGTGACACGCTGGACGCATGACCGTCGCCCGTTCCGCCGCCCTCTTCCTCCTCGCCGCCCTCCTCGAAATCGGCGGCGCCTGGCTCGTCTGGCAAGGCGTGCGCGGCGGAGGCCAGGACCACGGGCGAGGACACGGGCGCGGCTGGATCTGGATCGGCGCCGGGGTCGTCGCCCTCGGCGCGTATGGTTTCGTCGCCACCCTCCAGCCCGAAGGCGAATTCGGCCGGATCCTCGCCGCGTACGGCGGGGTCTTCGTCGCCGGTTCCCTCGCCTGGGGCATGGTCGCCGACGGCTACCGCCCCGACCGCTGGGACGTCGTCGGCGCGCTCGTCTGCCTCGCCGGAATGGCCCTGATCATGTACGCACCACGCTCTCGCTAGCCTGTACACCATGCCTACGCCTATCGCCGTCATTACCGGAGCAAGCAGCGGAATCGGCGCCGCCACAGCCCGGCGGCTGGCCGCCGCCGGCTACCGCGTCGTCCTCACCGCCCGCCGCAAGGACCGCATCGAGGCGCTGGAGGCCGAACTCACCGCCGCGGGCCACCAGGCGACGGCGTACGCGCTGGACGTCACCAACCGCGCGGCGGTCGACGAGTTCGCCACCGCCTTCCGCACCCTCGCCGTCCTGGTCAACAACGCGGGCGGCGCGCTCGGCGCCGACCCCGTCGCCACCAGCGATCCCGCCGACTGGCGCCAGATGTACGAGACGAACGTCATCGGCACCCTCAACCTCACCCAGGCCCTGCTCCCCGCCCTCACCGCGAGCGGCGACGGCACGGTGGTGGTCCTCTCCTCCACCGCCGGCCACGGCACGTACGAGAACGGCGGCGGCTACGTCGCCGCCAAGCACGGCGCGCACGTCCTCGCCGAGACCCTCCGCCTGGAGATCGTCGGCACCCCGGTCCGCGTGATCGAGATCGCGCCCGGCATGGTCAAGACCGAGGAGTTCGCCACCACCCGCTTCCGGGGCGACACCGACAAGGCCGCCAAGGTCTACGCGGGCGTCGCCGAACCCCTCACCGCCGACGACGTGGCCGAGACCATCACCTGGGCGGTCACCCGCCCCAGCCACGTCAACATCGACCTCCTGGTGGTCCGCCCGCGCGCCCAGGCGTCCAACACCAAGGTCCACCGCGAACTGTGACCGCGCCCGCGCGGCCGACGGCTTCCCACCCGGACACCACCAGAATCGTCCGCACTACCCGCACCACCCGCACCACCGAAGGAAAAACGGACCGCCCCGGGAATCGGGATCCCGGTGCGGGCCGCCACAGCAGAGCGCGTAGCCGAAGAGCGCTCCGTCAAAGAGCGCGCCGCGGGCCGATCATCCCCGCCCGGTCTGGTCGCGGGCCTCGTCCGCGACCGTCTGGCCCGACTGGCGAGCCTGCTCCGTGACCTGTCCGGCCTGGTCGCGCGCCTGCTCCTTCGTCGCACGGGCGGCCTCGGCGGCGGTCTCCTTGACCTCCTGCACCGCCTGCTGCGCGACCTGGGTGGCCTCCTCCTTCAGGTGCTGCGCCGACTCGGCCGCCGCCTGCTTGACCGGTTCGATGGCTCCACCGGCCCGGTCCGACAGCTGCGCGGCCGCCTCCTGCTCGGCCTGCGTACTCGGCAGCATCGAGCCGACCAGCAGCCCCGCGCCGAAGGCGATCAGACCGGCCGCCAGCGGGTTGCCCTCCGTCTGCCGTATCGCTTCCTCGGGCGCCCTCCGGACCGCTTCGCCCGCCTGGCCCGCCGTCTGGCGCACGGTGTCCGCGGCCTGCCCGGCGCTCTCCTGCACCGACTGGGCGGTCTGCTGCGTACGCTCCTGGGCCCGGCCCGTGGTGTGCGAGGCGGTGCCCATGACCCGCTCCCGCACCCCGGACACCGCACCGCGAACGCGCTGGGTGCGGCGCTGCGCGATCCGGCGCGGGCTCGTGCGGTCGGCCAGCCGGTCGACGTCGCCGGACAGCTTCTCCCGCGTCATCTCGATGTCGGCCCTTACTTGGTCGGGTGACGTGCCCATTCGGCGTCCTCCTTCAGTGTCTGCACGGTCTGTTCCGGCTTCGGTGACACGGTCCGCATCCGGGCGCGCCCCTTCACGAACAGGACGGCACCGACCACCGCCCACACCGCGGTGACGATCAGGGCGGCCCAGCCCGCGTCCATCACGTTCGCCAGGCCGAACACGATGGCCAGGGATGCGAAGAGGGCCACCATGTATCCGGCGAATCCCGCTCCGCCGTACATTCCCGCGGCCTTGCCCGCCTTGGTGGCTTCCTCACGGATTTCGAGCTTGGCCAGCTCCATCTCCTTGCGGAAGAGCAGCTGTACGTCCGAGGTGACCTCGGACAGCAGCTCTCCCACCGACCTGTCCTCCACTACTGGCCTCTCCCCCACTGAGTTCTGTTGCCTCCGCTTCAGCGGAGCCTGCGGCGAATACGTCGACATCTCATACCTCCGGTGTACCGGGCAGTCCGCCCCACCCGGTGGCCCGCGGCGGAGTGCCGCCGGTCGGGGGCAGAGTGCCGCCGGTCGGAGGCAGAGTGCCGCCGGCCGGGGGCGGCGGCTGCACCGGGGGCGGCGGCTGCACCGGGGGAACCTGCGGGACGGCCGGGCCGACGGCGCCACTGCCCGTCGTACCGCCGTTCCCCGTACTGCCCTCGCCGCTGCCGCTGCCCGCCTTGCCCGCCTTGGCGAGCCGGCCGACGGCCAGACCCGCCAGCGCCGCTCCGCCCAGGAACATCCCGGGCCGGCGGCGGGCGAAGTCGCGGACGTTGTCGACCACGCCGCCCACACCGTTCTTCTCCAGGTAGTCGGCAGCGCGGTAACCGCTGTCGGCCGCCTGTTCCACCAGGCCGCGCACCGGGGAATCACCGGGCGCGTTCTGTGCCAGCCCGGCGAGATCGTCCGCCCACTGCCGCACCGTGCCCGCCGCGCGCTCGGTCTGGCCCCGCACCTCGTCGTTCACGCGCTCCCGCAGGTCACGCACCGCCGTGCCGGCCTGCTGCCGGGCCTCATCGGTGACTGTCCTGGCCTGCTGCGCCACCGACCCCGCGACCTCACCCGCGGCCTGCTTGGCCTGACCGGCCGTGACCGACGCCTCCTCTTTCGCTGTCTGCCCGGCCTGCTGGACACGCCCGGCACCACCATTCGCGGACACATCACTCATGGACTCCACCTTCTTCGGGGGCGCGCAGAACCCTGTACACCGGCAGCGGCCGGAGTGGGCCGGGCCGGTCCGCGGGACGGGTGGGCGGCTCCACCCCTGCGAGTGGACCGCTCCACCACCGTCACCGCGTGCTGTCACGCACTCGCCCGGCTCGGTACGCCGAGGTCTGCGTCACGCCCCGTGTGCTCTTGTGCTGGCTGGGACAAGCTCCGGGTAACCACCCACGCGCGAGCGAAACGATTGAAAGCCACATTCCGAGATCCCATCGCACCCAGGGCACCTCCCCGCCCGCCGCTGCCGCCCTCGGCCCCCGGTCCCCGGCCCCCGCCTCAGGCCCCGGAAAACAGGCGCCCGGCCTCCGCGCCCGAGCGGTTCCCGGTGGTCCCGCCCCGCCGTCGTACCGCCAGCAGCACCCCGAAGGTGACCAGCGCGAAGTCCGTCGACCCGGCGCTCACCCACACCGGCGAACGGAAACCGAACCCCGCCCCGATCGCGAGCCCGCCGGCCCACGGACCGACCGCCCCGCCCACGTTGAACGCCGCCGTGGCGAACGCCCCGGCCAGCGTCGGCGCCTTCACCGCCAGACGGAACACCCGCGAGATCAACACCGTCCCGGTACCGAACGCGAGCATCCCCTGCACGCATACGAGCGCGAGCACGGTCGGCACCCACCGGTCCCCCAGCCCGGTGACCTGTGTGACCAGCGGTTCCACAGAGGAGAACGCACAGAACGTGGCTCCCTGTACGAGCGCCATCGTCACCAGCGTCAGCAGCAACGGAGCCTCCCGCAGAACCCGCAGCTCCTCCCGCGCGCCCGCCTCCCCGGCTTCGGTCCGCCCGTCCGGAATCGTCCGCGCGATCGCGAGGACAGCCGGCAGCGACACGACGGCCACCGAAAGCCGACCGCCACCCCCACTGCTCCCCCAGCAGCGCGCCGCCGGGCACACCCGCCACGCAGGCGACGGCGACCCCGCCGACCACGACGGACGTGGCACGCGCCCGGGCTTCGGGCGCGACCATGCCGACGGCGGCCACCAGGGCGACGGCCCGGAACCCGGCGTTCGCGAGCGCCCCGGCCACCCGCGTCGCGAGCAGCACCCCGTAGCTGGGAGTGACAGCACCGATCACATGGACGGCGACAAAGGTTCCCAGGAAGACCAGCAGAGCCCGCCGTCGCGGCCACTTCCGGCTCCAGAGCGCCATCAGGGGCGCTCCGACCACCATCCCGATCGAGAACCCCGAGGTCAGCAGCCCGGCGGCCGGGATGGACACGTTCAGATCGCCGGCGATGTCCGACACCAGGCCGGACAGCATGAACTCCGATGTGCCCTGGGCGAAGACGGCAAGCCCGAGCACGAAAACAGGAATGGCATGAGGGAACCCCAGAAGCGGTCAGCGGATCAACCAGCAGGAAACGGACCCCCCGCACGCCCAGAGCACGAAGCCCGGAGCAGGGAGGGGGAGTCCACGAAGACCCGGCGATCCGGCGACGACAGCCGCGCGAAGCCCGCCCACGGCCCCTCGGGCCGGCGGCTTCAGCGCGCCAAGGGGTCGGCCACCGGACGACCGGTGGCTAGCCTCTGTCGGATTCGGGGCAGGACATACCCGCGAAGCTACCAGCGCGCCTCCGGGCCCCTCCACCGGTTTCCGCACGCGCGGAAGGCCCCGGCAACCACAGCCGGGGCCTTCCGCTTTCCACCTCGCGCCTTCCGCCTTCCCCTTCCGCGCCCGGGGCGTCGTCAGCCCTTCACGCAGATGACCTGCTTCAGCTTCGCGACGACCTCGACGAGGTCCCGCTGCTGGTCGATGACCTGCTCGATCGGCTTGTACGCGGCCGGGATCTCGTCCACGACACCGGAGTCCTTCCGGCACTCCACGCCCCGCGTCTGCTCTTCCAGGTCCCGCGTGGAGAAGCGCCGCTTCGCCGCGCTGCGGCTCATCCGCCGACCGGCGCCGTGCGAGGCCGAGTTGAACGACTTCTCGTTCCCCAGCCCCTTCACGATGTACGAACCCGTGCCCATCGAACCCGGGATGATCCCGAGGTCGCCGGAGCCCGCCCGGATCGCCCCCTTACGGGTGACCAGCAGGTCCATGCCCTCGTACCGCTCTTCGCTGACGTAGTTGTGGTGGCAGGAGATGACCGGTTCGAAGGTCACCCCGGCCTTCTTGAACTCCCGGCGGACCACGTCCTGGAAGAGCCCCATCATGATCGCGCGGTTGTGCTTCGCGTACTCCTGCGCCCAGAAGAGATCGTTGCGGTACGCCGCCATCTGCGGAGTGTCCGAGACGAAGACCGCCAGGTCGCGGTCGATCAGCCCCTGGTTGTGCGGCAGCTTCCGGGCCTGGCCGATGTGGTACTCGGCCAGCTCCTTCCCGATGTTCCGCGAACCGGAGTGGAGCATCAGCCAAACGGAATCGGCCGAGTCGATACAGAACTCGACGAAATGATTCCCCGACCCCAGGGTCCCCATCTGCTTCGTGGCACGCTCCTGACGGAATCTCACCGCCTCGGCCACACCGTCGAACCGCCCCCAGAAGTCGGCCCACCCCGCCGTCGGGAAGCCGTGCAGCCGCCCCGGGTCGACCGGGCTGTCGTGCATTCCCCGGCCCACCGGAATCGCCTGCTCGATCTTCGACCGGAGCCGCGAGAGGTCGCCCGGAAGGTCGTTCGCCGTCAGCGACGTCTTCACCGCCGACATGCCGCAGCCGATGTCCACCCCGACCGCGGCCGGACAGACCGCGCCGTGCATCGCGATCACCGAGCCGACGGTGGCGCCCTTGCCGTAGTGGACGTCCGGCATGACGGCGAGGCCCTTGATCCAGGGCAGGGTGGCGACGTTCTGGAGCTGCTGCATCGCGCCGCCCTCGACCGTGGCCGGATCCGCCCACATCCGGATCGGAACCTTGGCGCCCGGAACCTCTACATACGACATAACCCCTCAACTCCCCCGAAACAAAGAAAACGCAAATCTGGCACCAAGTACCGCGAAAGAGACAGCAGACCGGCGTTTGGCCAGCGCGTGCGATACACATTGTGTCCATCGGCCGCCATCGCGCGGCAACCGTATTTCTGATCGAAGGGAGCCTGGGCCGTGCAGCGAAAGGCGTACGTACCCGGCGTCGCGCTCCTCGCGGCGCTCACCGCCGGCTGCACCGGCGGCTCCGGTACCGACGGCTCCGCCGCCGACTCCAAGGCGGGCGAGACCACCACCTCCGTCGCCCCCGGCAAGTACCGCACGCTCCGCGAGCCCTGCGGCTCCGTCGACCGGAGCACCCTCCGCAACCTCCTCCCCGGCGTCGCCACGCTCCCCGAGGAGCAGCAGGAGAAGGCGTACGCGGGCACCGCCGCCGTCACGTACGACACGGACCGGCGCGTCGGCTGCCGCTGGAAGGCGGACTCCCCGGGCGCCACGCACCAGCTCCTGATCGACTTCGAGCGGGTCGTCTCGTACGACTCCGGCGTCAGCGACGACGACCGCGCGAAGGAGGTGTACGCCAGGCAGGAGGCCGCGGCGGACCTCCCGGCCCCCACCGGGCGCCCGACGGAGGACGAGGGCGAGGGCGAAGGAGAAGGCAAGGGCGGCGAGGGAGAAGCGAGCGCGTCACCCGGAACCGGCGAGTCCCCCACCGCGTCCGGGGCCGGCGACAGGGCCACCTCCGAGGCCGACGGCGGCGGGTCCGGCGCCCCGACTCCCGGCAGCGACGCGTCCGACAGCGAGACCGGTGCCGGGCCCGGCACGGAGTCCGGCACCGCGCCCGGCACCGGCACCCGGGCCCCCGAAGGACTTGAGCCCCGTGTCCTCACCGGCCTCGGCGACGCCGCCTTCCTGGACGACACCCTGGCCCGCTCCGGCTCGACCACCCAGCACCGCACCGTCAGCGTGGTGTTCCGCACCTCGAACGTCATCGTGACCGTCCAGTACAGCGCGCAGCCCTCCCTGACCACCGATGTCCCCGACAGCAAGGAACTGCAGGAGAAGACGCGGGCCCTGGCCCGCAGGCTCGCCGAGCAGTTCAGCGACCAGTGATCAGCGACCAGTGATCAGCCGACCCATGAGCGAAGGAACCATGCACCGATCAGCCCCGCGACTCTCTCGCATTCTCGCCTGCGCAGCCGTCCCGGTGATGCTCGTCGCCGCCGGCTGCTCCTCGGACTCCGAAGGCGAGAAGGACGCGTCCCCGTCCGCCAGCGCCTCGCCCACGGTGTCGGCGACGCCGACCGTCGAGCCCGCGGTGTTCTCGAAGCTGCCCGAGCCGTGCAAGTCGATCAAGAAGAAGACGGTCGACTCGCTGGTTCCCGGGGCGAAGGACAGGACCGGTACGACCGACAAGTCCAACGACGTCTCCACACGCGGCGGTTGCTCCTGGAACGGCCTGGACAACAAGGGCGTCGACGGCTCCCAGTACCGCTGGCTCTCCGTCTCCTTCATGCGGTACGACTCCGACCAGACCCGTGGCCCCGGAGACAAGCTGGCCGGGGAGTACTACGCGAAGCAGGTCGACGGCGTGAAGGCGACGGAGGGCGCGAAGAAGGTCGAGTCCCAGGCCGCCGACTCCATCGGCGACCAGGCGACCGTGGTGACGTACGACCTGCGCAAGACGGACGCGGACTTCAAGTACGCAACGGTCGTGACACGTACGGAGAACGTCGTGGCCACCGTCGTCTACAACGGCGCCGGCTACCAGGGTGCCAAGTCCCCCAAGGCCTCCGACCTGCTGAAGGACGCCCAGAAGGCGGCCAAGGAGACGGTTGCCTCGGTCGCAGCAGCGAACAAGTAGTACTCGACAGGAAGACGGAAATCATCGCTTACCGGCTGATTTCCGGCAGCTCACGGAGCCCGGCCCTCCCCCCGGAGGCCGGGCTCCGCCCGTACCCGCGCAACGCGACCCGCACGCATGTGCCAGGCTGACCCCGCCAAGTTCGACGTAACGGGAGGGGATCGCGGGTGGCCGCGATGCAGTTGACACGCACACACCGCATATTGATCGGTGTCGTCGTCGCCGGAGCGGTGGTCATCGCCGCGATCGGCTTCGCCGGCTCGTACGCCGCCGTGCGCGAGCTCGCCCAGGAGAAGGGCTTCGGGGACTTCTCGCTGGTCTTCCCGATCGGCATCGACGCGGGCATCTGCGTCCTGCTGGCGCTGGACCTCCTCCTGACCTGGATGCGCATCCCGTTCCCCCTCCTCCGCCAGACGGCGTGGCTGCTGACCGCCGCGACGATCGCCTTCAACGGCGCGGCGTCCTGGCCCGATCCGCTGGGCGTCGGCATGCACGCCGTCATCCCGGTCCTCTTCGTGGTCTCGGTCGAGGCGGCGCGGCACGCGGTCGGCCGGATCGCCGACATCACGGCCGACAAGCACATGGAGGGCGTACGCCTGACCCGCTGGCTGCTCTCGCCCCTGCCGACGTTCAAGCTGTGGCGGCGCATGAAGCTGTGGGAGCTGCGCTCGTACGAGCAGGTCATCAAGTTGGAGCAGGACCGCCTGATCTACCAGGCGCGCCTCCAGGCCCGGTACGGGCGTGCCTGGCGCCGCAAGGCCCCCGTCGAGTCGCTGATGCCGCTGCGCCTCGCGAAGTACGGCGTCCCGCTCGCGGACACGGCCGCCGCGGGCCTGGCCGCGGCCGGCATCGAGCCGGCGTTGCTGCCCCCGGCCCCGGAGATCGAGGCGCAGCCCCAGGAGCGCCGGGCACTGCCGCCCCAGGCCCGGCCCCAGCCGGTACGAGTCCAACAGAAGCAGGAACAGGAGCAGGAACAGGCGCAGGAACAGGCGCACGGGCAGCCCCACCCCGACGAGGAGTGGCTGGAGGCCCCGGACATGGACCACGAGCACGAGTACGAGGACGAGGTCCACGCCGCCCCGGAGGAGGGCCCCGGCTCGCACGAGAGCCCGTGGTTCGCCGCACCCCAGACACCCCAGCCACAGCAGGCCCAGCAGGCGTACGGCAACGCCTACGGCCCGGCCGCGTACGCCGAGGCCCCGCACCCCGCCCGCTCCCTCGGCTCCGTCCCGGGCCCGCGCCACGAACAGGACCCGGCGCGGTACCCGGACGCCGGGCACTACCCCGAGCCCGACGAGATCTCCTCCGAAGAGATCTACTACGACGCGTTCCGCAAGTACCTGGGCGAGTACAACGCCGTCCCGACGCCCCGTCAGTTCGGCTCCTACCTCCAGGACATGTACGCCGAGGTCCCGACCCCCGGTGAACTGACGGAGTACACGAACCGCTTCCAGGTCCGCCACCAGCACGAACTCGACGCCGAACACATCGCCTAGGCCCGCTTCTCGCGTGCCGCCCCTCCCCCGCGCCTCCAGACGCACACGAAAGGGCCGCCGCCCCCGGCGATCAAGACACTGTTGGGAAACAGGCCGTGGTCATTGCGTCCCGTCGCCGTCAGGCGACGGGACGCAATGCTTCGAAGCGAGAGGTGCGGGTCCCGGCTCGGGGAGTGCCG
>NZ_BAAAUD010000037.1:0-8270 GCF_039533765.1 Streptomyces enissocaesilis
GAGACACCGAAGTCCGTGGCGATGCCGGCGAGTCCGTTCGCGTATCCCTGGCCGACCGCGCGCACCTTCCACGCGCCGTTGCGGAGGTAGATCTCGACGATCACCAGCGCCGTCTCGGAGCCGAGCCGCGGCGGGGTGAACGTGGCGATCGCGGCGCCGTCGTCGGCGCCCCGCACGGTGGCGGTGGGCTCGATGCCCTGGAAGGTCTGGCCCGCGGCGTCGGGGCTCGCGGTGACCACGATCTTCTCGATGCCCGGCGGGACCGCCGAGGTGTCCACCACGATCGCGTCGGGGGCGGTGCCGCCGCCGGAGCGGTAGGTGACACCGGGCCCCGTCGGCTGGTTGTAGAAGATGAAGTCGTCGTCGGAGCGCACCTTGCCGTCGGCGGTGAGCAGCAGGCCCGATACGTCGAGCCGCACCGGGGCGGCAACGTCCACCGCCACGCGGGCGGTGGGAAGCGGAATGTTCGAGCCGGGTGTCATTGCGGTCATGACAGGGCTAACGACCGACACGTCTTTGCCGTTCCCTTACCCGTCCCCTCTCACCCGCCGTGCGGGTGATTCTCCGCCGCCTGCTCCCTGCCGTGCCGGTACGCCCCGGTCCGGCGGGCCGTGACCGGCCGCCCGCCGCCCCATCGTCCCGCCACCGCCTCGGCCGGGAACCTTCCGCGCGGCCGTGTGGATCTCAGTACGGCCACTGGGGCGGGCTGGTGCAGAAGTGGCCGCCCAGGTGCGCGTGGTCGGGGTTGCCGGGATCGAGTTCGCCCTGGTCCGCGAGGAGCTTCTCGGCGTACCGCTCGGAGTCGTCCCGCGGCTCGTAACCGAGGGCCCGCGCGGACGACAGGTCCCACCACAGGCGGGTGTTGGCGGAGGACCCGTAGACGACGGTGTGGCCCACGTCCCCGGCGGTGAGCGCGGCGTGGAAGAGGCGGGCGCCGTCGCCGGGGCTCATCCAGACCGACAGCATCCGTACCGAGGTGGGCTCCATGAAGCAGGAGCCGATCCGCACCGAGACGGTTTCGAGGCCGTGCCGGTCCCAGTAGAGCTGTGCCAGGTCCTCGCCGAATGCCTTGGAGAGGCCGTAGAAGGTGTCGGGGCGGTGCGGGGTGTCGACCGGGATGAGCGGTGCCTCCCCGGCGGGGACGGGGGTGAAGCCGACCGCGTGGTTCGAGGAGGCGAAGACGATCCGGCCGACGCCCTCCGCGCGGGCCGCCTCGTAGAGGTTGTACGTCCCCTCGATGTTGGAGCGCACGATCTTCTCGAAGGACGCCTCCAGCGAGATGCCCGCCAGATGGATGACCGCGTCGACCCCGCGCACGGCCTCGCGCAGTGCCTCCTTGTCCGCCAGGTCGGCGGTGATCGCGTCCGGCTCGCCCTCTATGGGGGCGGCGTCGAAGAGGCGCAACGTGTAGCCGTACGCCGGAAGGAGTCCGCGCATCAGGGTGCCGAGACCTCCGGCGGCGCCGGTCAGCAGGACGGTGCGGGGTGCGGGCATCGGCGGGTCTCCTCGGTGCGCGGTGTGCGATACGCAGGGGGCGGCATGGGCCGCGGAGGACACGGTCCACGGACGCGTCCGTGGACCGTATTCACATGCGTGGACACGCTAAGGAGTGGTGCCGAACCGCGTCAAGTGTCGCGCGGAGGCGCCCAATCCGCCTCTGCCTCGCGGCTTTTCGTCTTGACCGGCTCCGGGCGGCTGCCCTAGCGTGACGGCGTTCAGGGATATAGACGCGGATCATAATTGTGCACGCACAGGGAGCGCCCGTGACCTCAGCCCCGCTCGCCGGCCGACTCGACGGCCTGCTCTTCTTCCCCGTCACCGCCTACGGACCGGGCGACGGCCCCGGCCGCCTCGACCTCGGCGCGTTCCGCGCACACGTACGCGCCGGCATCGACGCCGGCGCCGNCGCCGCCGTGGAAGAGGCGGCCGGCCGGGTGCCCGTCGTCGCCGGAACCGGATACGGCACGGCGCTCGCCGTCCAGTACGCGAAGGCCGCCGAGGAAGCGGGCGCCGACGGGCTGCTCGCCCTGCCCCCGTACCTCGTGGCCGCCGACCAGCAGGGGCTGCTGCGCCACTACGCCGAGCTGGCCGCCGCCACCTCCCTCGACGTCATCGTCTACCAGCGCGACAACGCCGTCTTCACCCCCGAGACCGTCGTCGCGCTCGCGCGGGTGCCGGGCGTCATCGGGCTCAAGGACGGGCACGGCGACCTGGACCTGATGCAGCGCATCGTCGGCGCCGTACGCCGCGACCTGCCCGGCCACCCCTTCCTCTACTTCAACGGCCTGCCCACCGCCGAACTCACCGGCCTCGCCTACCGGGGCATCGGCGTCACCCTCTACTCCTCCGCCGTCTTCTGCTTCGCCCCCGACATCGCGCTCGCCTTCCACCGGGCCCTGAACACCGGTGACGACGACACCGTCAACCGCCTGCTCGACGGCTTCTACGCCCCGCTCGCCGAACTGCGCAACCTCGGCCGCGGGTACGCCGTCTCGCTCGTCAAGGCGGGGGTGCGGCTCGGCGGCCTGGAGGTCGGCACCGTACGGCCGCCGCTCAGCGAACCCGACCCCGTGCACGTCGAGATGCTGGCCGAGCTGATCGAGCGCGGCCGGACCCTGATCGGCGCCGGCGCCGGCGGTGAGCGCGCATGACGCGCATGAGGACCGGGGCCTTCCTCTATCCCTGGGACGTCGTCGGCGACCCGGACGCCGCGGCCCGCGTCGCGGACCTCGGCGTCCAGCAGGTCACCCTCGCCTCCGCCTACCACTCGACCCGCGCCCTGACCCCGCGCCACCCCCGCCACCGGATCGTCACCGCCGGACACGCCGCCGTGCTCTACCCCGTCGACGAGGACCGCTGGTCGGGGCGGAGCCTGCGGCCGTACGCCGCCGGGGACTGGGCGCCCACCGCCGATCCGTACGGCGAGGCGGCCGAAGCGCTCGCGGCCGCCGGGCTCGACGTGCACTCCTGGGTCGTCCTCGCCCACAACTCCCGTCTGGGCGCCGACCACCCGGACACCTCCGTCGTCAACGCGTACGGCGACCGCTACCCCTGGGCGCCCTGCATCGGCCGGCCGGCCGTCCGGGCGTACCTGATCGACCTGGCGGCGGAGGCGGCCGTACGGCCCGGCGCGCGCGGCACCGAGCTGGAGTCCTGCGGCTGGTACGGGCTCGCTCACCTGCACGCCCACGACAAGATCTCCGGGGTGGCGCTCGGGGACGCGGCCCAGTACCTGATGTCGCTCTGCTTCTGCCCGGACTGCCGCACGGGGTACGCGGAGGCCGGGGCGGACGCGGGCGAGCTGGGGGAAGCCGTACGCCGCGCCCTGGAGCCCGTCTGGGGCGCGGGGTCCGCCGGGGCCTCCGGAGCCGGGTGGCCCGCCGTCGAGAGGCTCATCGGCGCCGGGCTCGCCGCCGCGACCCTCGCGTGGCGCACCCGGGCCGCCCGTACGCTCCAGGAATCGGCCGTCGCGGCGGTACGGGCCGCCGCGCCCCCCGGCTTCCGCGTGCTGCTGCACGCCGACCCGTCGGCGTACCACTGCGGGGCGAACGCGGGTGTCGAACCCCGGCACGTCCTCGGGGTCGCGGACGGCGTGGTCGTGCCGTGCACGGGCGGCCCGGAGCTGCTCACGCCCTTCGTGGAGCACCGCGCCGACCCCGGGACCGTCGTCGCCGCCAACCTCACCGTCGTCTCCGGGATGGGCGGCAGCCCCGGCACGCTCGCCGAGGACGCCGCTCGCGCCGCCGCGCTCGGTGCGACCGAACTGCGCCTGTACCACGCCGGACTGGCCTCCGACGCCGATCTCGGGCTCGTGCGCGCCGCCCTGCGGCGATGAGGGCGCAGACCGTCCGCAGTCCCGCCGCCCACCCGGTGGTCCACGACCGCGATCGGGCCGGCGCCGAGGGCGAGGGCCACCGCGTCGTACGGCAGGGCGCGCGGTCACGGCCACCGCGAACAGCGCGATGCCGGCGGTGGCGCGGACCCGCTCCGGCAGCCGCGGCAGCGGGCCCGCCGGCAGCCCGGTGAGCACGGAACCGGCGCCCTGCGCCGGGTAGGCCGCGCCGGCGTGGGCGGGGGAGCGGCCGGGGCCGCGGTCGACGACGGCGGAGAGACCGCCGCGCCGTCGGGTCCGGCTGCCGCACGGGGGGAAGGGCTGCCGCGCGCGGCCCACCCGGTCCGGCCGCATCAGGACCGTCCGGCGCCCGGGGCCCGACCCGGTTCGGGAAGGGGCGACCGGGGGAAGCCCCGCAGGCCATGTCGGCGGGGACCCCGGATTGTTTCCCGGACGGGCGTCCATTAGGTTAGGTCAGCCTTACCTAAAAGCCTAGCGGGATCTGGATGGGAACAGAGTGAGCACCGAGGTCTTCCGGGACGCCTGGGGAATCCCCCATCTCCGCGCCGACAGCGCGTACGAACTCGCTTTCGCGCAGGGCCGCAACGCCGCCACCGACCGTGCCTGGCAGATCGAGGTCGAGCGGCACAGGTCGCAGGGCACCACCGCCTCCTTCCTCGGTCCCGACGCCGTCGACTGGGACGTCTTCGCCCGGAGGTCCCGGCTGGACGACACCGCCCGACGCTGCTTCCGCGCCCTCGACGCGGACACGGCCGCCTGGGTCACGCGGTACGTCGACGGGGTCAACGACGGCCTCGCCCGAGGGGCGGCCCGCGCGCCGGAGTTCGCCGCCACCGGGCTGGTCCCGGGGGAGTGGCAGCCGTGGACGCCGCTGGGGATCTGGCTGTCCACGCACATCCTCTTCGCCGGCTTCCCGACCAAGCTGTGGCGCGACGAGGTCGCCCGCAGGCTCGGCGACGAGGCGATCACCCTGTTCGCCACGGACGGGCCCGGCACCTCCGGCAGCAACGGCTGGCTCGTCACCGGGGAGCGCACCGCCACCGGGTCGCCGCTCATCGCGGGCGACCCGCACCGGTTCATCGAAGACCCGGGGGTCTACCAGCAGGTCCGCCTGGCCTGCCCGGAGTTCGACGTGGTGGGCCTGGCCGTACCCGGCGTCCCCGGCACGGCCCACTTCGGCCACACCTCCACCGTGGCCTGGGCGATCACCAACGCCATGGCCGACTACCAGGACCTCTACCGGGAAGAGCTGCGGCGCGGGCCCGGCGGCGCGGGCGTGGAGGCGCTCGGCCCGGACGGCTGGCGGCCCGCCACCGCCCACACCGAGACCATCGAGGTGGCGGGCGGCGACCCGGTCGAGACCGAGGTCGTCGAGACCGAGCGCGGGCCCGTCGTCATCGGCGGCCCCGGCGAAGCCGTGACGATCAGCCTCCGCTGCCCGACGCGGGTGTACGAGGACCTCGGCTTCGCCGCGCTGCCCGCGCTGCTCAGGGCGCGCACCGTCGCCGACGTGGACCGGGCGTTCGAGCGGTGGGTCGAGCCCGTCAACGTCGTACAGGCCGCCGACACCGGGGGCGGGCTGCTGCACCGGGTCGCGGGCCGGGTGCCGCTGCGCCACCGGGACAACGGGCTGCGGGTCGTGCCGGCCCGGGAGGCGGCGTACGCCTGGAGCGGTGAGGACCGGCCGCTGCCCCGCGCGGAGGTCGACGGCGTCGCGGTGATGGCCAACCAGCGCGGCCTGGCCGGGCCGCTGGGCGTGGAGTTCGCCCCGCCGTACCGGGCCGACCGCATCGGGCGGCTGCTCGACGGGTCGAAGGCGTGGACCGCCGGGGACATGGCGGCCGTCCACACCGACACCCACCTCGCGTCCGCCCGCCCCCTGCTGGAAATGATCGCCGGTCTCGAGGGGCTCGGCGAGCGGGGCGCGCGGCTGCGGGAGCGGCTCCTGGGCTGGGACCGGCGGATGGAGGCCGACAGCACCGACGCGACGGTGTACGCCGCCGTACGGACGGAGGTGGTGCGGCGGTTCGCGGCCCACCGGGAACTGGCCGCCCTGACCGAACCGGTGGCGGACCCGGCGTACCCCCCGGTCTTCCTGCCCTGGCTCGCGCTCACACCGCGCGTCGGCTTCGCGCTGGAGACCCTGCTGACCACGGACCTGCTGCCCGGCATCGACCGGCCCGCCGTCGTGGCGGCGGCGGTCGAGGCGGTCGCCGCCGCCACGGAACCGGCTCCACCGGCCGCCTGGGGCGACGTGCACCGCCTCGCACCGTGGCAGGCGCTGCCCTCCGCCCCGCCCGGGGGGTGGCCGGGGGTGGCCGGGGACCACGACTGCGTGCTCTCCACCTCCAGCGTCCCCGGCGTCACCGACCGCTGCGCGCGCGGGCCGGCCGCCCGCTACGTCTGGGACCTCGCACGGCGCGAGGACAGCCTCTGGGTGGTGCCGCTCGGCGCGTCCGGCGTCCCGGGCGACGCCCACCACCATGACCAACTGCCGGTGTGGCTGCGGGGCGAACTCGTCCCCGTGGTCACGGACTGGAACCGTCTGACCAAGGAGTCCGCATGACTGTGACCGCTGAGCCCGTGTACGAGCAGAGGATCGACGGGTTCGGGACGGTCCGCCTCGTCCCCGTGGACCCGGCGCGCGACGCCGGGCTGCTGCACGGCTGGGTCACCGAGGAGCGGGCCCGGTTCTGGGGCATGGGCGACGCGACGCGCGAGCAGGTCCAGGAGGTCTACGCGCACCTGGACTCCCTCACCACCCACCACGGTTACCTGGCCCTGCGGGACGGCGAACCGGCCGCGCTCTTCCAGACGTACGACCCCGAGGCGGACCGGGTCAGCGAGTGCTACGACGTCCGGCCGGGGGACTTCGGGATGCACCTGCTGATCGGGCCCGCCGGCGGCGCGGCCCCGGAGCACGGGTTCACCGCGCACCTTCTCGCCGTGATGCTCGGCTTCGTGTTCGCGGACCCGGACCACCAGCGGGTCGTGGCGGAACCGGACGCGCTCAACACGAAGGCGGTGGCGCGGCTGGAGCGGGCGGGGTTCGTGATCGGGCCGGAGATCGTCATGCCGGAGATCGACCTGCCGGAGGTCTTCCTGCCGGAGAAGCGGGCCCGGCTGGCGTTCCTGACCCGCGCCGCGTTCGAGGCGTCCCGCACGGCGTGATCCCCGCCGCCCCTTCCTTCCCGCGGGCCCGTCCCGCCCGGTGGGTCCGCCCCTCCCCGCGGGCCCGTCCGGCGCACCGATGAGTTCCGGAGCGGCCGGCGGTCATCACTGCGCAGACATCGTCGGCTCACCGGAGACCGGAGGCAGTGCCATGACCGCCAGCGACCCCCTGCTCGACTTCGAACCGGCCGTCCGGCAGGTGGCCCGGCTGCTCGACGGGATCACGGACGAGCAGCTTTCCGCCCCCACTCCCTGCGAGAAGTACGCGGTGCACCACCTCCTGGCGCACCTCGTCGGCCTCACGGCCGCCTTCCGCGACGCGGCGAGGAAGGAGCTGGGGCCGTCGACCGACACCGACCCCGGCGCCGCCCTGCCCGTACTCGACGACGACTGGCGCACCCGCCTGCCGCGACAGCTCGACGAGCTCGCCGCCGCCTGGCGCAGCCCCGACGCCTGGCAGGCCACGACGCGGGCGGGCGGGGTCACGCTGCCCGGCGGCACCGCCGGGAAGGTCGCCCTGAACGAGGTCGTCGTGCACGGCTGGGACCTGGCCCGCGCCACCGGCCAGGCGTACGCGCCCGACGCCGCCGCCCTGCGGTCGTCGTACGAGTTGCTCGAGCCGACGGGCGGCACCCCGGGCGACGACGGGATCTTCGGGACCCCCGTCGAGGTGCCCGGGGACGCGCCGCTCCTGGACCGGGTGGTCGCGCGCGCGGGCCGCAGTCCGTCCTGGCCGGAAAATACCTGCCCCCGTTGCTCACCCACGTCGGCGGACTGCCGGAGGGCTGGGTTCCGGCCGTGCTCCCGCTGTACGGAGTCGGCGGGCCCATCGGCATGACGATCGGCGGGCGCGTAGCCGACCGCGCCCCTGTCCGCACCCTCTACCTCGGTACCGGCGCCCTCACCCCCGCCTCGGCGGGCGTCGCGCTCGCCGCGCCGGACCCGCTGCTCACCGTCGTGCTGGTCCTCGTCCTCGGCGTGGCCGGTCATGTCACCAACCCCGTACGCCAGTCACGGGTGTTCACCCTCGCGCCCGACGCGCCGACGCTGGTCCCCGCCTTCTCCCCCTCGGCCTTCGACGTGGGCATCACGCTCACCCCCATGCTGGGCGGCGCGGCCATCGACGCGGGCCCCGGCTACGCCTCCGTCGCGTGGGTCGGCGCCGGGGTCGGCGCGCTCGCCGTCGCGGCGACCGCCTGGGCGGCGGCGCTCGCGCGGCGCGCGTCCCGGGCGGCCGCGGACGCCG